>NZ_JBHXKE010000318.1:0-8627 GCF_042722765.1 Kitasatospora sp. NPDC058406 | reverse complement strand
TGTCGCAATCCACACCGAGCCAGAAGGCCCTCACTCATTTCAAGATCACCACGCCGTGAGCCCTGTCACCAACCTCCGTGGTCAGTACACCTAGGGCGGTGTGGGCCAGACCCCTGTGGTCCACGTCCGCGGCAGGGAGTCCGGACGAGTGTCGATAGCAGGGATGGCCTGCTACAAGCAGGGCGAGCGGTCCCGACTGATCTACGGCTTCCGTGTCCACCGGGGCCGCAAGGGTGAGCCGAAGGCCTCTACCTGCCTGGACGACCAGGACCTGATCGTGCGAGCTCGAATCCGGCTCGGCGGCCCGATCGTGCTGGTCCGGGACAACTTGTCAGTCCATCTGCTGCCGCAGATGAAGGAGTTCATCGCTGCGAACAGCGACTGGCTCACCGTCTTCCAACTTTCGTCGTACGCACCGGACCTCAACCCGCAGGAGGGTATCTGGGCGCTGATGAAGCGCGGAGTCGGCACCTTCGCCTTCATCAACGTCGACCACCTGGCCAAGACAGTCGAACGACGCCTCAGGAAGATCCAGTACCGCCCTCACCCGATCGACGGCTGCCTCCGCGAGGCCGGGCTGATCATGGACGGCTGACCACGACCAGGCCCGACACCACGCTTTCAAGTTCAGCAGCGGAGTGAGGACACCGGCTGGCCGGTGGTCCCCACACCGTCGGGACCACGACAGTCATGCAGTACACGGCTGATACACACCCGCGCGTCAACGGAAGCCCCGCTACGCGCAGGCTGAAGTGCCGGTCACGGAGCCTGTAGGCACACCTGGTGACCACTGCCACCGGGTTCTTCGTCCCTTTGGCTCCGGGAGGCCGCTGTCGTGTCTGTGCCCACGCAACCTGAAGTCCGAGACCCGCACACCACCGCCGGTCGGCTCCCTCTGAGGCGCCGTGGGGCGATGTGGGCCTTGGCCGTCGTCATACTCGTCGGTGTCGGCGCCGGGGGCGGCACGCTGGTCCCTCGGCAGGGCGGCGGTGCCGGACAGGTCAACGACAGCCGATCGGGCCGGGCGCTGGTGCTACCAGTGTCGGACGCAATCACCGCTCTCGGCCTCCCGTGGCCGCAGGAGGGACAGTCGGCCGTCGCGGCGGCGAAGGTCGGCGTACTCGCCGTCAGAGGGGGGCAGCAGCCGGTGCCGATAGCGAGCGTGACCAAGGTGATGACGGCGTACGTCGTTCTCCGGGACCATCCGCTCAAGGACGGCGAGGACGGGCCGACGATCACGGTCGACGCGCAGGCCGCCGCCGAGGCGGGTTCGGCGGACGAGTCGACCGCTCCCGTCACTGCTGGGCAGCGCCTGACCCAGCGCAAGCTGCTGGAGGTGATGCTGCTGCCCTCCGCCAACAACGTGGCGCGGCTGCTGGCCCGGTGGGACGCGGGCAGTGAGGAGGCGTTCGTGTCCCGGATGAACGCGGAGGCCGCCCGGCTGGGGATGACAGGCACCACCTACACCGGGGCCAGCGGCCTGGAGGCGACGACCGTGTCCACCGCCGCCGACCAGCTGAAACTGGCCCGTGAGGCGATGAAGGAGCCGGCGCTGCGGGCCACGGTGGCCCTGCGCAACACCACGCTGCCGGGCCGGGCCGAGCCGCTGCACAACACCAATCGGCTGCTCGACCTGCCCGGGGTGGTGGGTCTGAAGACCGGTTCGACCACCTCGGCGGGCGGGAACCTGATGTGGGCGCTGGAGGTCGCCGACGCCGAGAGCGGCTCGGGGCGCCGGCTCGTCTACGGTGTGGTGCTCGGCCAGCGGGCCGGCGCCGCTCCCGCAGACGGCATGCGGGCGGCTCTGGAGAGCAGTGGCCGGCTCGTGGACGCCCTGCGGCGGAAACTGCCCGGCGTCCTGCCGACGCTCGACGGCGGCCAGCGGGAGTGGGCGTGAGCACGCGCACCGGCACGGTTCCGGCGACGACGCCTCCGGCAACGGTTGTCACGGTCCCGGCCCACGGGTCGGGCGACGGCGACGGGCCGCGCCGCCGGACGGTTCGTAGCCGTCTTCCTCACCGCCCAACCCGTCGGGCCGTGGGGCGGCGCGGGCGGCTGATCGCGGGGGCCGCCGCTGTGCTCGCCGCCCTGACGGGGCTGAACCCCTGGCTGCCGAACGGCCCGGTCAACCTCGCCAGCCTCTGGCAGACCGTGCTGCCCTGGTCGGGCCTGGGCATCATGGTGCTACTCCTCCTGGCGGCACTGCGACGCTCCGCCGCGGCCGCGGTGGCCACGCTGCTGCCCGCCCTCGTCTGGAGCGTCCTGTTCGCACCGGCTCTTCTCGACAAGCGCACGGGCGGCGGGGACTTCACGATCGTCAGCCACAACGTCAACGAGGACAATCCCGACCCCGCCCGGACGGCGCGTGCCCTGGCCGTGTCGGGAGCCGACGTCGTGGCGGTGGAGGAACTGGCGAGCCGCGCGCAGGAGGCCTACCGGCGCGAGCTGGCCACCGCCTACCCCTACTCCCAGGTGCGCGGGGGCATCGGGCTGTGGAGCAAGTACCCGCTGCAGGGCGTGGAGCCGGTGGAGATCATGCCGTGGACCCGGGCCCTGCGCGCGACCGTCCAAACGCCCAAGGGCCCCGTCGCCCTCTACACCGCCCATCTCGCCTCGGTCCGAGTGCGCTTGGACGCGGGATTCACCACCGCCGGCCGCAACGACGCGGCCGCCAAGCTCGCTGCGGCCGTCCGGAGCGAGCCGCTCGCGAGGGTCGTCGTCCTGGGCGACTTCAACGGTTCCTTCGGCGACTCCGCGCTGCGCACGCTCACCGGGCAGCTACGCTCGGCCCAGCAGGAGGCCGGGGACGGTTTCGGCTTCACCTGGCCCGCGCCGTTCCCGGTGGTGCGCATCGACCAGATCCTGGTGAAGGGCATCACCGCGCGGTCCGCGTGGACGCTGCCCGACACCGGCAGCGACCACCTCCCGGTCGCGGCGTCCCTGCAGCTGTGACCGCTTCCGAACGCCCGCACCCGTCCGCACCCGCCGGGGCAGCGACCCGCGCACCGCTGCCCCGGCGGCCGCGAACGGTCCCCGACGTGTTGGAATGGGCACCCCACCCCCAGGCGACGACATCGGAGAGCTCTTGTCCGCCACCCGAGTACCCCACGCGGTCAACGTGCTGCTCGTCGAGGACGACGCGATCATCCGCCGCTCGGTCCAAATGGCCCTGGAACGCTACGGGTACCAGGTCGACGTCACCGGCGACGGGCTCGACGGCCTGGACGCCGTCCGGGCCGGCGAGCACGACGTCCTGATCTTGGACGTGATGCTTCCCGGCCTCGACGGCATCAGCCTGTGCCGACGCGTCCGTGAGCAGACCCTCACCCCCATCCTGATGATGTCCGCCCGCGGCGACGCCCTCGACGTCGTGGCCGGCTTGGAGGCCGGCGCCGACGACTACGTCGTCAAACCCGTCGACATCCCCGTGCTCGTAGCCCGCATCCGCTCCCTGCTGCGCCGCGCCACCTTCCACGACCGAGCCGCCGCGCAGCCCGCACGGGAGGAGCAGCCCGCGCCGGGCGAGCCGCACAGCCGGCCCCCGCGCTCCCCCGCCGGGCCGGTGCCGGACCTGCTCACCTTCGGTGCCCTCACCATCGACCTCCGCGGCCTGGACGTGTGTGTGGACGGCCGGGCCGTCCCCCTCACTCCCACCGAGCTCCGCCTGCTGCTGGTCTTCGCGGAGAACCCCGGCACGGTCCTGGACCGCCGCCGCCTGCTGCGCGAGGTGTGGGACTACGGTTGGGAGGGCGACACCCGAGTCGTCGACCTGTGCGTGGTGCGGCTGCGGAAGAAGATCGGCGCCGAGCGCATCGAAACCGTCCGGGGCTTCGGCTACAAGCTCGTACGGAGCTGACGCGATGACCGCACGAGGCGTCGGCCCGCGCCTGCTGGACCCGCGCTCCCTCCGCTGGAAGATCACCGCCCTGGTCGCGCTCGCCTGCGGTGCGATCGCCGTGGTGATCGGCGTGCTCGTCCACCGAGCGACCGCGGAGCGGGGCGACCGGACGGGGCGCGACCTGGCGATCGCCCGGCTGGGCTCCGCGGAGCAGGAGTTCTCCCGTACCGGCCGCCGCCCCGACTACGCCTCCCTCCAGCCCAGGGACAGCCTGCCCGGGCCGCTGGCCCAGGCGGTCCAGGACGCGCAGGTCCCCGGTGAGTACGCGCTGTGGTACGACGTCAAAGCACCGAACTGGTACTGGATGTGGGCGGCCGTCCCGGTCGGCGACGACCAGGTGCTCACCGTCCGTACCGACTTGAGCGCCACCGTGCGCAGCCTCCAGCTGCTGGACCGCAGCATCGTCAAGGCCGCCCTCGCGGCCCTCGCCGTCGTCGTACCCGTCACCGCGCTGGCGGCGGAGCAGATGAACCGGCGCCTGCGCCACACCTCCCGGACCGCCCGCCGGATCGCAGACGGCGATCTCGACGCCCGCATCGGCCGCCGGGGCCGCGCCCGCGACGAGATCACCGAGATGTCCACTGCCGTGGACGAGATGGCCGCGACGCTGCAAGGGCGGCTCGCCGCGGAGAAGCGCTTCACTGCCGACGTCGCGCACGAACTTCGTACCCCGCTGATGGGCCTGGTCACCGCCGCCGGCTTGCTGCCCGAGGACGATGAGGCCACTGACCTGGTGCGTACCCAGGTCCGCGCCCTGCGCGGCCTGGTGGAGGACCTGTTGGAGGTCTCCCGTCTCGACGCCGGTGCCGAGAGCGCCCGCCTCGACGAGGTACCTCTGGGAGATCTCATCGACGAGGTGAGCAGGAAGGACGACGGCGCTGTCCGGCTCCGGCTGACGACACCCGCCACCGTCCGCACCGACCCGCGCCGCGTGGAGCGGATCATCACCAACCTCATCGCCAACGCCCATCGGCACGGCGCCGCCCCCGTCGAGGTCATCGTCGCCGGCAGCCGGATCACCGTGCGCGACCACGGACCCGGTTTCCCGGACACCCTCCTCGCCGATGGGCCGCAGCGCTTCCGCACCGGGGCCGCGGAACGCGGCCACGGCCACGGCCTCGGCCTCACCATCGCCACCGGCCAGGCCGCAGTCCTCAACGCCCGTCTGACCTTCGCGAACGCCCCAGAGGGCGGAGCCGTCGCCACCCTCGACCTCCCCGCCTGACCGTCCGTCGCGGTGCGCACGAGGTGGCCGGCTGCTGCGGCTGACAGCTGAAACCCACCGTCCTGGTGCCGAAGCTCCCCAGCCCAGGTCGCGGGGGGTGCTGAAGCTCCCACCGCAGGTCGGCCGCCGGCAGTGGGGAGCAGCGGGTCAGCGGCGCCACCGAGACCGAGCGGGCTTCACCTCAGCTGCGGCAGCGGCAGCGGCGGCGGCTTGGGCTCGGGCGTGCTCCCGCTCGGCCCGCTCACGGGCCCGTTGGCCGACGCCGGCCTGGCGACACCCGGCGCAGAGACCGTCGTCCCGATGCCGGCCGGCCGCGGAGGACCGCCGCAGCCGACGGCGACGAGGAGACGGCTGTCGGGTAGGCGGGGGGCAGGTAACACGGTGCAG
Organism: Kitasatospora sp. NPDC058406; assembly: GCF_042722765.1. NCBI lineage: Bacteria > Bacillati > Actinomycetota > Actinomycetes > Kitasatosporales > Streptomycetaceae > Kitasatospora > Kitasatospora sp. NPDC058406. The sequence continues at coordinate 3,117 of NZ_JBHXKE010000318.1, read as the reverse complement.
GTTCCAGACAGCCGTAAGCTCGTGCGCGCGCCGCTCGGCCGTCTCCCTTGCTCACCGACAAGGGACTCCGGGGCCATCCAGGCAGATCCTTCGCCGGCGCCCGGTTGATGACGGGCTGCCGGCCTGGAATGTAGGAGGGGATCGGCTTGTAGTCGAACCGCTCGTACAGTGCGAGCGCTGCCAGGTTTCGGCTGCCGGTCTCCAGGACGGCACGCACCGCGCCGTGCTGGTGGGCCACTGGTTCGAGGAAACGGAGGACCTGACTGCCGAGGGACACGCCACGAGCTTCCGGTGTCACGTACATGCGCCTGATCTCAGCGGTTCCGGGCGTCGTCATGTGCCAGCCCCCGCAGCCGAGTGCTTGAGGGTGGTCCTTGAGATGTGCGACGACGAAGCGGCCGTGCGGCGCGTTGAAGTGTTCGGGCGGTGTGTCGAGCGGGTCGTCGGCGAAGCCGTAGGTTGCGAGCTGTTCGGGGCGTTCCAGGCGGTCGCTGTCGCCAGGATGTCGGCCAGGGCACACATCAGAACGGTGAGGCGGTTCTTCGGGAGCGCCTCACCAGGGCCTTGGTCTGTCCGGAAGGCCCTGGTGAGGCGCTCGTCGCATCGGTGCGCGCCGGGTGAGAACGTCGTCGGTCAGGGCGGTGACGCCGAGGACCTCCAGGCCCCAGACGGTCACGACGTCCTTCCGCGCCTCGGCCGCCCTTCCTCAGGTGCCCTGCTTCGGACCTCGGGCATCGAGCGCCGGCGGTGTCCCCCTCGGGCCTCAGGTATCGGAGCGCAGGCCTCGGGGCGACGCGTTGTAGGAGGCGGCGATCGCGGCGGCGCGGTCGCGCAGGCGGTCGCGCAGCCATTGCGGGGCCAGGGCCTCCGCGTCGGTGGCGAGCTGCCAGAGCGCCCATTCGGCATGCCGGGGGTCCTGGAAGGTCGCTTCGAGCCGCAGCCAGCCGTCCGGGCCCTCGACTTCTCCGGCGTGGACGGTCAACGCGGTGCCCCCCAGCTCGTCCCGCCGCGCCGGGTCCACCCGGAGCAGCACGGTGACCTGGTCCCCGCCGGTGCGGAACCGGATGCTGCGTTCCTCCCACGCTCGGCCCAGGTCGATCCGGTCCGGCCGCTGGGCCGGTTCGGCGAGCTCCTCGGCGGCCACGATCCGGGACAGCCGGTAGGTGCGGTCCTCGCCTGACCTCGCGGCCAGCAGGTAGCCCTGGTCGCGGACGGTGACCAGCCCGATCGGGTCCACCATGCGCCATTCCGGGGCCTGGTCCACCGCCGCGTAGTGGATGCGCAGCTTCTGTCCGGCGAGCACCGCGCGCCGGACCTCGGCCATGACGGCGTCGGGCACCTCCTCTGCTGCGTTCCGTCGACGCGCGAGGAGGTCGGTGTCGGGATCGACGAGCAGTCTCCGCACGGAGCCTGCCGCGGTCGCCCGGGAGTTCTCGGGCAGGGCGTCGACCACCTTGCGCATGGCGGAGGCGAGCGCCGCGCCGAGGCCGAACGCCTGGGTGCCGCGCCGCGATCCGGCAACCAGCAGGGCCAGTGCCTCGTCATGGCTGAGTCCGGTGAGCTCCGTCTGGAATCCGGGCAGCAGGGCGAACCCGCCGTGGCGGCCGCGTTCGGCGTAGACCGGGACGCCGGCGACGGACAGCGCCTCGATGTCGCGCAGGACGGTGCGGGTGGACACCTCCAGCTCGGCGGCCAGGGTGGCGGCCGACATCCGGCCGTGCTGCCGGAGCAGCAGGACCAGTGACACCAGGCGGTCGGCGCGCATGGGGAAACCCTACGGGAATACACGACAGAGGACGTCGTGATTTGTTGGGAGGCTTGCCGGCAGGACGAACAAGCCCTGCCGCATTCGAGAGGTGATCCCCTTGGCGCACGCCATCGTCAATCCGGACGGTCTGCACGACCCGGTTCCGTTCGGCTACAGCCACACCGCCGCCGTCCCCGCGGGCACGGAACTGGTGTTTGTCGCCGGCCAGTACGGATCGGGGCCGGACGGCGCGGTCGTGTCGGCCGACTTCGCCGAGCAGGTGAAGCGGGCGTTCCACAACATCGGCGTCGCCCTCGCTGCCCATGGGCTCGACCTCGGCCACGTCGTCCAGCTCAGGACGTACGTGGTGGACCACGACCTCGGCAAGCTCGGGCCGATCGCCGCTGCCGTGCGGGAGGGCTGGGGTTCGAAGCCGCCCACGCAGACCCTCGTCGGCGTCGCGAGCCTGGCCGCGCCCGACGTGCTGTTCGAGATCGAGGCGCTCGCCGCCCGGCCCTGAACCGCTGAGAGGGCGGAGCCGGGGCCGGATTGCCGGTGCCCGGCCGGGTACGGCCCGAGGCCGCGGTGTTGCCATCTGGTGTTGCCGGCCCGGCAACGGAGGCGCAACACCAGGCGCCTCCTTCATCCTGTGATGCACCGTCAGGCCGATCCGGCTGGCGGGCAGGTCGTGGCGGCGAGTGCTACCACGGATCGAGGAGGTTGATGGTGCGGCATGCGCTGCTGTCGCCGAGGGCGGCCCTGGTGCTGCTGGTCGGCGTGCTCACGGGTATCGGCGCTGGGGTTCTGAGCGCCGCTGGGGGCACGCACCTGGCCCAGTGTGTCCTTTTCGGCGTCGGCGCGTTCGGTGCGAGCGTGTCGTTCGTGAACCAGCTCGTCGCCGAGCCCCGGGAGGACCCTGCGGACAAGGAGACGGCCTGACGTGAAGGCTGCGGCCCGGGTGCCTTGGATTCCCGGGCCGCAGCCGACCCGATACTGCAAGGATGGTGGCGCCGTGGAAGCCTACGAGACACCGGGGGGTGGGCGGGTGGGAGACCTGCGAGCGCTGAGCCCCGACCTGAACAGCGAATGCCGGGCGTTCGCCGAGGCCCTGCGCAGCCTGTTCACGGGCCTGCGGCCCACGGCGTCCGTGCGCCGCTACGGCGCGCGCCGGCACCTGAGCGCGGGAGCCGTCTCCCGCTACCTGTCCGGACAGCGGATCCCGCCCTGGCAGTTCGTCCAGGACCTGCTCGCCGACGTCGGCGCCGACCGCGGCAGCGTCGCGACTTCCGAGACGATCGACCTGCTGCGTTCGCTGCACGCGGCGGCCCAGCGCACCAGCGCCTCGGTCAGCCACGCCCTCCAGCAGCTCC
>NZ_JBHXKE010000317.1:0-8669 GCF_042722765.1 Kitasatospora sp. NPDC058406 | reverse complement strand
CTCCCGCGACGCCCTCGCCGAACGCCTCCGGGTCGACGAGGACGACCAGGTCGAACTCCAGCCCCTTCGACAGCTCCGGCGTCAGCGACCGGACGCGGGGCGTCGGCACGAACGTCGGATCGCCGATGACGCAGGCGGTCCCCTCGGCGTGCTCGGCGAGCCAGCCGTCGAGGATCGGGTCGAGCTCCGCCACGGACCCGTGCACGACCGGGATGCCGCTGCTGCGGACGGACGTCGGCACGTTGGCGTCGGGGAGCGCGGCGCGGACGGCCGGCTCGGCCTCCGCCATGACCTCCGACGGCGTCCGGTAGTTGACGCTGAGGGAGGCCACCTCGATCCGGTCGAGTCCGACCCGTTCGAGCCGCTCCTGCCACGACTCGGTGAAGCCGTGCCTCGCCTGGGCGCGGTCCCCGACGATGGTGAAGCTCCGGGACGGGCAGCGCAGCAGCAGCATCTGCCACTCCGCGTCGGTCAGCTCCTGCGCCTCGTCCACGACGACGTGCGCGAACGGGCCGGCGAGGGGCTCCGGGTCCCGGCCGGGCAGCGCGGACTCGTCGACGAGGCTGGCCTGGAGGTCCTGTCCGCGCAGCATGGTCAGCGCGTTCTCGCCGTCCTCGTCGGCCTGGACGAGGTGGTCGATGACGTCGGCCATGCGGGCGCGCTCGGCCGCGACGTAGGCCTTCTGCCGGCGCTTGTGCCGTGCCGCCTCCGGGTCGCCGAGCCGCTGCCGCGCCGCGTCCAGGAGCGGCAGGTCGGAGACCGTCCAGGCCTGGGCGTCCTTGCGCCGGAGCTTGAGGACGTCCTCGCGGTCGAGCCAGGGGGCGCACATCCGCAGGTAGGCGGGCACCGTCCAGAGGTCCCCGACGAGGTCGGCCGCTTCGAGCAGCGGCCACGCGCGGTGGACGGTGGTGACCAGCTCCCGGTCCTGCATCACCGACCGGCGGAACTGGTCGGGCGGGACGTCCTCGCCGTCGTGCTTGTCCGTCAGGATGGAGAGCAGCTCGTCCCAGATCTGCTCGCGGGCCTCGTTGTGCGGCGTGCCCGGCTCCGGCGCGTCGAAGGCCTCGGCCCAGTCGTCGGCGGTCAGCCGGATCTCGGACCAGTGCGTCGTCACCGTCAGGGCCTCGGTCGGCGGTTCCTCGTAGAACCTGACGGCCTTCTCGATGGCCTTCACCAGGCCCGCGGACGACTTCAGCCGGGCCACCTCCGGGTCGCTCTCGACCGCCGCGGTGGCTCCCTCGGTGACGAGGTCGCGCAGGGTGCAGGTCTGCACGCCCTCCTCGCCGAGGCTGGGGAGGACGTCGGCGACGTAGGCCAGGTAGGGCTCGTGCGGGCCGACGAACAGGACGCCGCCCCGCCGGTGGCCGAGGCGGGGGTCGGCGTAGAGGAGGTAGGCCGAGCGGTGCAGGGCGACGACGGTCTTCCCGGTCCCCGGCCCGCCGTCGACGACGAGGGCGCCGCGGGACCCGGCCCGGACGATGGCGTCCTGGTCGGCCTGGATGGTGGCGAGCACGTCCCGCATCCGGCTCGACCGGTTGCCGCCCAGGCTGGCGATGAAGGCGGACTGGTCGTCGAGTGCGGCGTGTCCTTCGAGCCCGTCGGTGGTGAACACCTCGTCCCAGTAGTCGCTGATCCGGCCCTTGGTCCAGCGGTACCTGCGGCGGCTCGCCAGCCCCATCGGGTTGGCGTGGGTCGCCGCGAAGAACGGTTCGGCGGCGGGGGAGCGCCAGTCGATCAGCAGCCGGCGGCCCGTGCTGTCGGTGAGGCCGAGCCGCCCGACGTACAGGGGCTCGGAGTCGTCCGCGCCGACGATGTGGCCGAGGCACAGGTCCAGGCCGAAGCGGCGCAGGGTGCGCAGGCGGTCGGTCAGCCGGTGGACCTCGATGTCCCGGTCCATCGCCTCCCGGCCGATTCCGCCGGGCGCCCGGCGGACGGTGTCGAGGTTGTCGGACAGTTCCGCGATGGCCTGTTCGAGGCTGACCCCGATGTCCTCGAAGTGCTGCTCGTCGCGGCCGATGAGCGCCGGGTCGGCCTTGGCGGCCAGGCGGTCGGGGAGGTCGAAGGCGCTGATGGTCAGGGGGTTCATGTCAGCGGCTCCGATCCGGGGTCGCTCCGGCGGGGACCGGCGACCCGCAGGGCCGCGCCCCGGTCACCCGCTGCCGGGGCGTACGGCCCGCCCCCGGTTCGACGGCGTCGCACGACCTGTAGACCGACAAAAGCACACGCACTAGGTGAATCTCCCAATCCCCGCTGGTTATGGCCTTGCCGAGCGATTCTGCGGCATGACGGGGGCCTTGCCGCAAGCCCCCCGGTCCGCTATAGGTTAAGAGTGGCGAGGGACGACCGTTTCCCTCGCCTTTCGTGCTTCCCGGGCGCGGCCGGGTTCTCAGGCGCGGCCGGCGGCGAGTCCGACCTGCTCCAGTGCCGCCGTGAAGCCCGTGCGCCAGCCCTCGGGCGACGCACCGGGGGACGGGGCGGGGGCGGGCCGTTCGAGCGCGGCGAGGGCGCAGCGGACCACGTCGGCGGGGCGGGCCGAGGTGACGTCGGCGTGGCCGAGTTCCAGTTCGTGCTGGAGGTTGTCCCGGCCGTGGCCCTGGACGACGTCCAGCAGCAGGAGCCGGCGGCCCAGTGCGCGGGCCTCGCTGCAGGTGTCACCGGAGCTGGTCACCACCAGGTCGGCGGCGGCCATCAGGGCCGGGATCCGGTCGGTGTGGCCGAAGACGTGCAGGCGCGGGCGCCGGCCGGCGGCGTGGCGCAGGCGGTCCTCCAGCTCGGCGTTGCGGCCGGCCACGGCGAGCACGTGCGGCCCGGCGTCGGCGAGCGCGGGGGCGGTCCGGGCGAGCGGGCCGAGCCCCCAGGCGCCGGACATCAGCAGGACGCACCGCGCACCCGGCGGCACCCCGAACGCGGCGCGGGCCTCGGCGCGGGACGGCGGGCGGTAGAACGGTCCGCGCAGCGGCGCGGGCAGAACGGTGACCGGTGCGTCCGGCCGGTACCGGCGGACCGCGGCCGCGGCGACCTCCGAGGTGACCAGGAAGCGGTCGGTGCCGTCCTGGACCCAGAGCCGGTGCGGCGTGACGTCCGTGCAGAGCACCAGGTGGCGGAAGCCGGGGGCGTCGCGGTCCGCCCGCAGCCGGTTGACGGCCGAGGTCGCCGTGGCGAAGACCGACACCACCAGCTCCGGCCGTTGCTCGGCGACCAGCGCGCGCAGCGCCGGTACGAGCCGGGACCGCGCCGCGGCGTCGGCGAGCAGGGCGATCCGCGCGCCGGGGCGCAGCGCGGAGAAGTGGAACGCGTCGTAGACGCCGGGCAGGTCGAGCAGCCGGCGGAAGACCGCCTCGCCGGCGGCGCCCGCGCGCTGCCCGAGCAGGGCCATCGCGTCGACCGTGCGGGTGGTCCAGCCGCCGGCCTCCAGGGTGTCCGCGCAGGCCCGGGCCATCACGTCGTGGCCCTGGCCGAGGGAGCCCGACACCAGCAGCGCGTGCGGCACCGCGCGTCCCGCCTCAGGCGCCGCTGCGCGGGCCGGGGCCGGGAGGGGTGCCCGGTGCGGAGGTTTCGGCCCGGTACCAGTCCGCGTACCGCTGCACGCCGTCGGTGAAGTTGGTCCGCGGGGACCAGCCCAGCAGCCGTTTGGCCTGCGCCGCAGAGATGCGGCGCCCGGCGTAGTCGGCGGTCCGCGCCTCGATGTGCTCGACGGTGACCGGCCCGAGCAGCTGGTCGACCGTGTCGGCGATGTCCCGGACCGAGATCGCCGTGGAGCCCTCCAGGGCGAAGGTCTGGTCCTCGGCCTCGGGGGAGAGTGCGCGGACGTGGGCCTCGGCGAGGTCCTCGACGTAGACGAAGTTGCGGCCCTGCCGGCCGTCCCCGGCGATGGTGATCGGCCGCCCGGCGAGCGCGGCCTGCACGAACCGGGCGACGACCAGCTCGTCGCGCATGCGGGGCCCGTACGGGATGCCGTACCGGAGGATGGTGAAGTGCCGCCCGTACAGCTCGCGGTAGCTGTGCACGAGCATCTCGGCGGCCAGCTTGGTCGCGACGTACAGGTGCCCGCAGTGGTCGAGCTCGATCGGCACGTGCTCGTCGAGTTCCTGTTCGGAGCTGTCCATCCGGTCGTCGGTGAGGGCGGCGCCGTAGACCCAGACGGTGCTCGCCAGGACCGTCCGGCTGAGGCCGCTGCGGCGGGCCGCCTCCAGGACGGTCGCGGTCCCGTCGATGTTGGCCCGCACGGCGCCGACCGGGTCGGCGGCGACCCGCTCGACGTCGGCCTGCGCGGCCAGGTGGAAGACCACCTCGCAGCCGTCCAGCGCGTCGGTCAGGGCGGGCAGGTCGAGGACGTCGATGCCGGCGTGGTCGGCGTCGGGGTTGAGGTACCTGTCGGTGGTGTCGACCGCGAGCACCTCGTGCCCGGCGGCCAGGAGCCGGTCCACCACGTGTGAGCCGATGAATCCGCATCCTCCGGTGACGGCTACGCGCACGGTTCTGTCTCCTTGTCCTGGCTCTTGTCCTGGCGCGGTCCCGGCCCCGCGGGTCCGGGCGTCATCCCGCGAGCCGGCGGTGGACGGCCGAGACCGCCTCGATCACCAGGTCGGTCTCGTCCTCGGTCATGTCGGAGTGCACCGGCAGGCAGACCTGCCGGGCGCAGACGTCCTCGGCGACCGGCAGCGCGGCCCGCCGGTACGGGGCCAGCACCGGTTGCAGGTGCAGCGGCAGGTCGTAGACCTCGCCGGAGAGCCGTACGTCGTACTCCTCGGCGACGGCCCGCTTGAAGGCGGCCCGGTCGATGCCGGGCGGCAGCAGCGCGACGTACTTGTAGTAGTTGCCGCGGCACCCGGCCGGTTCGGTGACCGGCCGCAGGCCGTCCGGCCCGGCGAACGCGGCGTCGTACCGCTGGGCGACCCGGCGCCTGGTCTCCACGAACTCCTTGAGCCGGCGCAGGTGCACCGTGCCGACGGCGGCGTTCAGCTCGCTCATCCGCCAGGACGCGCCGAGCCGGACGTGGTGGTTGGTGGTGAACGAGCCCTTGCCCTGGTCGCGGTGGATGCGGGCCTCGTCGCGCAGTTCGGCGGACTCGGTGAGGATCATGCCCCCCTCGCCGCTGGTCGTGACCTTGGTCGGGTAGAACGAGAACGCGCCGGCCAGGCCGAAGGTGCCGGCGGCGCGCCCCTGGAAGCTGCTGCCGTGCGCGTGGGCGGCGTCCTCGACCAGCGGGATGCCCCGCGCGTCGCAGATCGCGCGCAGCGCGTCCACCTCGGGGGTGATCAGCCCGCCGATGTGGACGAGGACGACGGCCGCGGTGTCGGGGGTGAGCGCGGCCTCCAGCGCGGCGGGGCCGAGCGCGAGGGTGGCCGGGTCGACGTCGGCGAAGACCGGGCGGCCGCCGGCGTGCAGTACGGCGCCGGCCGTCGCGTAGAAGGTGACGGCCGGGACGACCACGTCGCGGTCGCGGACGTCCACGGTGCGCAGGACCACCTCCAGCGCGGCGGTGCCGCTGGCGACGGCCACCGCGTGCGGGGCGCCGTGCTCGGCGGCGAAGGACTGCTCGAAGCGTTCGGTCCAGGGACCGAGGGTGAGCGCGCCGGTGGTGAGCATGTCGTCGACCGCGTCCGCGACGGCTGCGCGGTCGTTCTCGTCGAACACGATGCGAGCGGCGGGAACGCCCATGGGCCACCTCCGGCAGCAGGATGAGCACGTCATCGACCTGGTCTGGTCCGGGCCGTCCGGTCGGCGGCCGGCCAGGCACATCACGCTACTTCGCCGGCCCGGCCCCGGCCCGTTGTCGCCCCCGCCCGGGTGACGGCACGGCCGGGCGCCGGGCGGGGCCGGTGGCGCGGGAGCGGCGCGGGGCCGTGTGCGGGGTGCGCACGGGGGGTGCGTGCGGGGGTGCGTACGGGGGCGGTGCGGCGTCGCGGGAGCCCCGGCCTCAGGTCGGAGACGCCCGGGCCGCCGTGCCGGCCTCGCACTACGCCGTCCGGGTCGGGCTGATGCGTCCGCAGTAGTCCGGAATGCCTGCGCAGGGGCGACGACGACGAGACGCCCTCCACCGGAGGATTGGCCGTGTTCCGGGCGCCCCGGCCCGCCGGCCGGGCCGGTCGCCCCCGGACGAGCACCTGACGAGAAGCCCCGCACAGGACGACACCCGCCCGGGACCCGGTCCCGGCCGGTACGGCGCCCGTCCGGGACCCGCCCGCACGCCACCCCGAAGGAGTCCGCTCACCCGTGGCCACATTCCTCTACCGCCTGGGCCGATGGTCCTTCCTCCGGCGCCGCCTGGTGACCCTGCTGTGGGTCGCCCTGCTGGCCGCCGTGGGAGTGCTGGCCACCAAGGCCCCGGCCGCCCCGGACGACGGCTTCTCCATGCCCGGCACCGAGGCGCAGAAGGCCTTCGACCTCATGGACGAGCGCTTCCCCGGCGCCGCGGCCGAGGGTGCCTCGGCCCGGGTCGTCTTCGTGGCGCCGTCCGGGCAGAAGATCACCGCCGCCCCCAACCAGCAGGCGGTCGAGCGGACGGTCGCCGAACTCGCCGGCACCGAGCAGGTCACCGGCGCGGTCGGCCCGTTCCAGGCCGGTGCGGTCTCCAAGGACGGCACCACCGCCTACGCGACGATCAGCTACAGCGAGAAGCCGGGGAAGGTCGCCGAGACCGCCACGGACCGGCTGGAACAGGCCGCCCAGCACGGGCGCGACGCCGGGCTCACGGTCGACGTCGGCGGCACCGCGCTGATGCCCGGCCCCGAGGCGGGCGGCTCCACCGAGGCCATCGGCATGGCGATGTCCGCGGTCGTCCTGGTGATCACCTTCGGCTCGCTCCTCGCCGCCGGACTGCCGCTGCTCACCGCCCTGGTCGGGGTCGGGCTCGGGATAGCCCTGATCACCGCGCTCGGCAGCACGCTCGGCCTCTCCACCACCACCAGCACGCTCGCGATGATGCTCGGCCTCGCGGTCGGCATCGACTACGCGGTCTTCATCGTCTCCCGCTACCGGGCGGAGCTCCTGGAGGGCCACGAGCCGGAGGAGGCCGCCGGCCGGGCGGTCGGCACGGCCGGGTCCGCCGTGGTCTTCGCCGGACTCACCGTGGTGATCGCGCTCGCCGGGCTCTCCGTGGTCGGCATCCCGATCCTCGCCAAGATGGGCATGGCGGCGGCCGGCACCGTCGTGATCGCCGTCCTGGTCGCACTCGTCCTCGTCCCGGCGCTGCTCGGCTTCCTCGGCCGTCGGGTGCTGTCCAGGAAGGACCGCGCCGGCTCCCGTCCGGGCGCGCGCCCCGGCTCGCGCTTCGGTGCCCGCTCCCGCTCCCGGGGCCGCCGCGCGGCCGGCGCCGAAGGACCGGACACGGTCCACGGACCCGGCGCCGCCGGGCCGCGTGACAACGGCGGCACCCGCTGGGCCCGCTACGTGCTGCGCCGCCCGGTCGCCGTCCTGGTCGGCGCGGTGGTCGGCCTGGGCATCCTGGCGGTGCCCGCGCTGGACCTGCGGCTGGGCCTGCCGGGCGACGAGGCCAAGCCCACCTCCACCACCCAGCGGCGTGCCTACGACCACCTCTCCGCCGGCTTCGGCCCGGGCTTCAACGGTCCGCTGACCCTGCTGGTCGACGTCAAGGGCGCGCCCGACCCCAAGGCCGCGGCCGAGCAGGTCGGCAAGACCGTCGCCGCCCTGCCGGGCCTGGTCAGCGTCTCGCCGCCGGTGTTCAACAAGGCCGGTGACACGGCCCTGGTCAACGCCGTGCCGGCCACCGGCCCGAGCGCCGCCGAGACCACCGCCCTGGTCAACGACATCCGGGACCGGGCCCCCGACCTGAAGGCCGCCACCGGCGCGACCGTCCTGGTCAGCGGACCCACCGCGATGAACATCGACGTCTCGCAGAAGCTCACCGACGCGCTGGTGCCCTACCTCGCGGTCGTGGTCGGCCTCGCCGTCCTGCTCCTCCTGGTCGTCTTCCGCTCGGTGCTCGTCCCGGTCAAGGCCGCGCTCGGGTTCCTGCTCTCGGTGGCCGCCGCGCTCGGCGCCGTCGTGGCGGTCTTCCAGTGGGGCTGGCTCGCCGAGCTGATCGGGGTCGAGCAGACCGGCCCGGTGATGAGCATGATGCCGATCTTCATGGTCGGTGTGGTCTTCGGCCTGGCCATGGACTACGAGGTGTTCCTGGTCACCCGGATCCGGGAGGCCTACGTCCACGGTGAGGAGCCCGGCCAGGCCGTGGTCACCGGCTTCCGCCACAACGCCCGGGTGGTGACCGCCGCCGCGCTCATCATGATCAGCGTCTTCGCCGGATTCATCGGCATGGACGAGTCGATGATCAAGATGATGGGCTTCGGCCTGGCCGCCGCCGTCGCCTTCGACGCCTTCGTGGTCCGGATGGCGATCGTGCCGGCCGCCCTCGCCCTGCTCGGCCGCCGGGCCTGGTGGCTGCCGCGCCCGCTGGAGCGGATCCTGCCCGACATCGACGTCGAGGGAGCCCGGCTCCAGAGCCCGCCGCCGGTCCCGCGCTCCGGGTCCTGGCCCGAGCCCGCGGGCGAGGCCGGGGACGACAGCGGTGCCGGGGACGACAGCGGCGCCGGGCAGGGCCGGCACTCCGTGCGGGTCTAGCGCGTCCGTCCCGTCCGTCGCGTCGGCCCCGGGGGGGGGCCCCCGGGTTGAAGGGGGGCACCCCCGGGCGCCGGGCCCGGCGGGGCGGG
>NZ_JBHXKE010000316.1:0-8692 GCF_042722765.1 Kitasatospora sp. NPDC058406 | reverse complement strand
GTCCCACATCCGGTCGTCCGGCCGTTCAGGGGCGGCGAAGCCCCGGCCGTCCCCGCTCCGGCGGGGTTCGCGCGAACCCCGCCGGGCCCGCGGATCCCCGACGGATCCGAGTGCACTCAGGCGAGGCTCCGGCCACCTCCCGCCCCGGCTCCACTCCGGCCGAGGATCCGGCCGAGGGCCAGCAGCACCACCAGCGCGACGCCCATCAGCGGCAGCAGCCGCCACGCCCCGCCGACCACCTGCCAGGCCCGGAAGAGACTGAACCCCGCGCTCAGCGCGAGCACCGTCAGCCCCATCGCCGCCGGCGCCAGCCGCCCCCGGGCCACCCCGAGCAGCGACACCAGCGGGACGATCAGCAGCAGCGCCGCCGTCCGCCCGTCCATCAGCACGAAGGAGCTGTAGAACTCCTCGGCCAGCAGGACCAGCCCGCCCCCGACCATCGAGGCCACCACCACGGCACGGCTCCGCCAGGTCGGACGTTCCAGCAGTTCCTGCGGCGCGAGCGCGAAGAGCAGGCCGGACACCAGCTGCGGTGTCGCCTCGCAGCTCCCCAGGAAGAACTGCCACCCGTCGTGCGAGACCCCGATCACCTCGACCATCCGGAACGCCCCGGCGAGGACCACGACCAGCGCCGTCACCCGGGCGGCCTGCCAGCGGCCCGCCAGCACGAAGGCGACGAGCAGCAGCGGGACGAACATCTCCCCGACGGAGGCGATGAACCCGGGCACGTGCGTGATGTGGTCCGGCGTCATCAGCAGCCTGGGCCGGTAGGAGCCGACCGCGCTCCCCAGCGCCTGCGCCACCCCCAGCCCCGCGATCGCCCCGGCGATCAGCGGCGCGGCGGCCGCGAGCAGCTGCCCCAGGCGGGACGAGGCGGTCAGCCCGGCGCGCATGCGCAGGCCGTAGGCCCCGAGGTCGACCGCCTCCCGGGCGGTCGCCAGCTTGCCGGCCTCGGCCGTGCTGTCGGCGAAGACGGCGGACAGCTCGTCCCCGCGCTCCCGGCGGTAGCGGGCCGGGTAGAGCCGGAGCGCGGCGCGGAACGCCACCGGCTCCGCCAGGAATCCCGGAAAGGTCTGATGAGTCATGCGAAGGCCCCCCTGACCCTCAGGAACGCGGGCCGCGCCGTTCCGGTCGGACGGACGGCGGCGGGCCGGACGGCCGCCAGCCTGCGCCGCGCCTCCTCGGCGACGGCGGCCAGCCGTTCGGCCTCGGTGCCCAGCGCGCCCCGTCCGCCCTCGGTGAGCGCGTAGGTGCGGCGGGCCCTGCCGTCGACGACCTCCTCGGCAGCGACCTCGATCAGGCCCTGCTGGAGCAGCCGGTCGAGCGCGCCGTACAGCGTGCCGGTGCGCATCGTGACCCGGCCGCCGGAAATCGCGGCGACTTCCTGGATGAGCGCGTAGCCGTGCCGGGGGGCATCGGCGAGCGCGGTGAGCAGGAGCAGCGTCGGCTCCTGCATGGCCCGTTCTGTCATGGAACTACATATACCGTCCACCGACATATCCAGTCCAGCGGAATCCGTCACCGATCCGGGTGACGGCCGGACAGAATGACCCCATGCCCGACGCACCCGACCCCGGTCTCCTCGCCGCCTGGACCGCCCTGCTCCGCCGCTGCGGCACCGGGGCCGACCCCGAGCCGGCCGGACGGGAGCTGCTGCGGCGCTGGGCCGAACCGCAGCGGCGGTACCACACCACCGAGCACCTGCGCGCGGTCCTGGCCCACGTCGACGCGCTCGCCGGGCACGCCGCCGACCCGGACGCCGTCCGGCTGGCCGCCTGGTTCCACGACGCCGTCTACCGCCCGGACCGCTCGGAGAACGAGGAGCGCAGCGCCGTCCTCGCCGTCCGCGCGCTCACCGAGGCGGGGCTCGCCGCCGCACGGGTCGACGAGGTCGCCCGGCTGGTCCGGCTCACCGTCACCCACCACCCCGACCCCGGTGACCGCGACGGCGAGGTGCTCTGCGACGCCGACCTCGCCGTCCTCGGCGGTCCGCCGGACGCCTACGCGGCGTACGCGGCAGCCGTCCGGGAGGAGTACGCCTTCGTCCCCGAGCCGGACTTCCGCGCCGGGCGCGCGGCGGTGCTCCGGCAGTTGCTCGCGCTCCCCGCGCTCTACCGCACGCCCACCGCGCACGAGCGGTTCGACGCCCCCGCACGCGCCAACCTGGCCGCCGAGCTCGCCGGACTCACCCGCGCGTAGGCCCTCCGGTGCCCGGCGGGCCCGCCACCCGGGCCACCCGGGCCCCAGGCCACCCGGGCCCGCCGCCCGGGCCCCGTTCCGATGCCTCCCGGACAGGGGCGGGCCCGGCCGCCGAAGCAGCCGGGCCCGTCGAAGCGCGGCCCACCGGAGCGGGCACGGGAGGCACGGCCCCGTCAGCCGGCCCGCCGCGCCAGCGGCAGCCCCCCTCGGGTGAACGCGGCCGCTCCCAGCCCGGCCACCACCGGCAGCACCACCGTGACCAGCAGGATCACCCCCCACGGTGCGGCGAACGGCGCCGCCGAGCTCCCGGCACTGTGCGCCCGGAGCAGCCCCATCGCCGGTACGAACCCGCTGATCGTGCCGAGCACCGCCCCGATCGCCGCGATCAGCGCGCACTGCAGACCGGCCTGCACCCGCCGGATCCGCGGCGGCGCGCCGACCGCGGCCAGCGTGGCCTGGTCGTTGCGCGAGTCCGCGGCGGCGAGCCCGGTGGCCACGGCCGCGGCGCCCAGCACCACGACGGCCGCGAACCCGGTGAGCGCCACGGTGTTCAGGTTGCTCTTCGGGTCGTAGCCCCGCTCCACCCGGAGCTGGGCGAACGGGACGATCCGTGCCACGGTCGCCTCGGCCCGCTGCTGCTCCTTCGGGGTGGGCACCGTCTCCGGCAGCCAGACCGACCCGGCCGGCCGGGCTTCGAGACCGGCCTTCCGCACCGCGTCGAGGCTCATCAGGACCGGCCCGAACCGGGCGGCTTCCGGGTTCTCCACCAGGACCGCCTCGACGCCGACCTCGCGGTTCTCCGTCTGCGGCGCCTGGCCGGGCTGGACCGGTCCACCGGCGCCGCCCTGCATCGTCAGCACCGCCCGGCCGTCGCGCAGGAAGGCTCGGTCGAAGACGACCGTCCTGCCGGCCGCCAGTGCCTCCTCGGCGGTCCGGTCGTGCAGGCCGAACAGGTTGTGCAGGACGGTCGCGTCCCCGGCCAGCGTCCGGACCGCGGACCTGCCCCGTTCGACCGGGCCCGTCCCCTGGATCCGCACGCTGGAGGAGCACTCCGGGCAGAACACGTAGACGACCTCGTGGACGTCGGCGCGGGTGCCGAGCCCGGGCAGGTCCTGCTCGACGGAGGTGCGCAGCCGCGTCAGCTGCGGACTGTCCGGCTTGAGGGCGGCGTCGACCACGACGGCGCCGGGCGGGGCCTCCGGACGGTAGGCGGCGCGTTCCTGCGCGTCGGTACCGGTGGTGTAGACGCCGACGGCGACGGCCCCGGCGACGGCGGCCAGCACGGCGGCCACGGCCGGCGCGGTCCGGCCGCGGTGGCGGGCCGAGTCGCGCAGGGCGAGCCGGGGGCCGAGCGGGAGCCGGCGGGCCAGCCTGCCGAACAGGGCGATCAGCATCGGGGTGAACAGCAGCAGGCCCATTTCGGCGGTGGCCGCTCCGGCCAGTACCGAGAGGGTCCGGGCGGTGAAGCTCCCGACCACCGGCATGCCGGCGCTGGAGTACGTGCCGACCCCGTAGACCGCCACGGCCGCGCCGGCGCCGACCAGCAGCAGACCCACGACCGGGGCCCAGCGGCTGGGGGCGGTGACGGTGTCGCGGCCGGTGAGACCGGCCACCACGTCACGGCGGGCTGCCTGCACGGCGGGCAGCACGGCGGCCAGCAGTGCGGTGAGGACGCCGACGCCGGCGATCGCCAGCAGGTCGACCGGGGCGAGCGCGAAGTGTCCGAAGCGGCTGCCGCCCGCCTCCTCGGCCCAGGGCCGGACGGCGGCGACCAGTCCGGTGCCGAGTCCGACACCGAGCGCGGCACCGGCCAGCCCGAGCACCAGCCCGGCGCCGAGGACCACGGCGCGGACGTGGCCGCGGTGGCCTCCGGCCGCCCCGATCAGGGCGAGCTGGCGGCGCGAGCGGCGGGCGCCCACGGCGAACGCGGGGCCGGCTAGCAGCGCGACCTCCAGCAGTGCCATCCCGACGACGGTGACGAGCACGACGGTCCGGTTGTCCGTGGCGGCCGTGAGGTCCACCGGCCGGTCCAGCTGGTAGGGGACGGCGGACCGGGCGGGCGGGTCGAGGGTGACGGCCCGGGAGGTGACGGTGAAGCCGTACCTGTTGAACTCCTGGACCTTGGCCCAGTCGAGCCGTTCACCGGCGGGCAGCCGCACCAGCCACTGCTCCGGCGGGGCGCCCTCGTCGGCGACCGGGGCGGTGATCCCGGCGGTCTTCGGCGCCATCGCCGCCGCGAGCGGGGCGACCACCTCGCCGGGGCGGCCGACCAGCTCCACCTTGTCCAGGTCCCCGGGGTGCTCGACCACGCCGGTCAGGGTGAACGGGGTCGCGAGGCCCTTGAGCGTGGTGGCGTCGCCGATCCGCAGCCCGGCCTCGTCGAGGAAGGCCCGGGTGACGGCGGCCTCGTGCGGCGCGGAGGGGGCCCGGCCCTCGACCAGGTCGAGACGGCCGGACCAGTCCTTCGTGGTCAGGTCGGCCTCACCGGTCGAGGTGGTGAACAGGCCCTCCCGGGTCGAGGCGCTGACCTCGGGTCCGGGGGTGGCCGGCAGGAGCACGGCCCCGGGCGGCAGCAACCCGGCGACCAGGGCGGCCGGGGCCGTCGCGGCGGCGCGCTGCTGCTCGGCGGTGGCCGTCTCCCCGGCCACCAGCACCCGGACGCCGTCCTCGGCGACCGGGGCCTGTTCGACCGCGCGGCCCGGCCGGTAGGCGGTGACCAGCGCGTCGGTGCCGCCCATGAGCCGCTCGACCCGCTCGCCGGGGGTGAGCTGGCCGCTGCGGTAGACGACGTCGGCGCCGGTGACACCGAGGACGGGCAGGGCGATCATGGCGACGACGAGGGCGCTGCGGCCCTTGGCGCGCAGGGCGTCGCGGCGGGCGATGCGCAGCGCGACGCGCAGGGCGGAGAGCCTCATCGACCGGCTCCGTTCCGGCTGGAGAGCAGCATCAGGGTCTCGGCGTCCCGGCCGATGCTCTCGTCGACGATCCGGCCGTCGCGAAGGAAGACCACGCGGTCGGCCCAGACGGCGTGCCGGGGTTCGTGCGTGACCATCATGGCGGCGGCGCCGGCGTCGCAGCGGGCCCGCAGCACCGCGAGCACGGCCTCCCCGGTGGCGGAGTCGAGGGCGCCGGTGGGTTCGTCGGCGAGGACGAGGCGGCGGTCGCCGACGAGCGCGCGGGCGATGGCGACGCGCTGCTGCTGACCGCCGGACATCTCCTCGGGGAAGCGGTCGGCCAGCTCGGCGATGCCCAGTTCGGTGAGTGCGGCCAGTGCCTCGCGGCGGGCGATCCGCCCGGAGGTGCCGTCCAGCTCCCGGGGCAGCGCGATGTTCTCGGCGGCGGTGAGGGCCGGAATCAGGTTGTAGTCCTGGAAGACGTAGCCGACCGAGCGACGGCGGACGGCGGCGAGCCCGGTCCGGCTCAGTCCGCCGAGCTCGACGCCCTCGACCAGCACCTCCCCGCCGGAGGGCCGGTCGAGACCGCCGGCCAGCGTCAGCAGGGTGGACTTGCCGGAGCCGGACGGGCCCATCACGGCGACGAACTCCCCGGGGTGGACGGCCAGGTCGACGCCGCGCAGCGCGTGCACCTCGGACGGGCCCTGCCCGTGCACCCGGGTGACGTTCCGCAGCTGCAGGACGGGCC
Organism: Kitasatospora sp. NPDC058406; assembly: GCF_042722765.1. Classification (NCBI taxonomy): domain Bacteria; kingdom Bacillati; phylum Actinomycetota; class Actinomycetes; order Kitasatosporales; family Streptomycetaceae; genus Kitasatospora; species Kitasatospora sp. NPDC058406. The sequence goes on along the minus strand of NZ_JBHXKE010000316.1, from coordinate 2,851 downwards.
GGGCCAAATCTGACTGGGACATGCTTCTCCCCCTCGTTTCGCGTGGGCGGACGGCCTCGCGGCCGGCGGCGCCCTACATACCGAGTATGTATACCCCCACCCGAGGGGGTGACTCAAGTGCCCGACATAAGTCGGTAGACTGCATATGCAGGTTACGCGAGTCGGAGCCGCGAAAAAAGCCGCCGCACCCGGAGGCACGGCGGCGGACGAGGAGAAGCGGGGGAACCCGGCAGGGGGAGGGCAGGGGAAGCGGCAGGGGCGGCAAGGAGCGCGGCGACAGAGGGGACGGCGGAGACGACCGGGGCAGTGGGCGGCGCCGGAACGGCGGGGGCGTCAGGCGAGCTGCCCGACGGGCGCCACCGCGGCGCCCTGCTTGCCGCAGACCCAGTGCGGCTCGGGGCCCAGCTCCGGCTCCACGCCGAGCGCGTGCGGGTCCCCGTCCGCCGCGCACTCGGCGCAGAGCGGCCAGCGGCCGTAGTTCTCCAGCAGCGCGTCCTGGACGTCCTGGGCGACCAGCCCGAGCACGTACTCGGTGCCGTCCGGCCACTGCTCCAGCCACCAGCGCCGGTGCGTCACGGCCTGCTCGACCAGCGACACCACGGCGGCGTCCGCCACGTCCCGTGCGGTGAGGTCGGCCAGAATCAGCGCCCGTGCGGTGTGCAGCGCCGTCTCGATGTCGTCAGGGGAAGCCATCGGCCCATTCTCCCAAACCCGCCGCCGCCCCGGACGCCCTCCGCACGAGGCCCCGCCGAACCGCCCGGCGCCGCGCCCCCGCAAACGCCCTGCTCCCCCGCAAACGCCGCACGGGCGGCCCCCCGAAGGGGACCGCCCGTGCGGACGAGGAACCGTCCGATCCGAAGGATCAGAAGTCCATGTCACCGCCCGGCATGCCGCCGCCGGCGGCCGAAGCCTTCTCCGGCTTGTCGGCGATGACGGCCTCGGTGGTGAGGAAGAGCGCCGCGATGGAGGCGGCGTTCTGCAGCGCGGAGCGGGTGACCTTCGCCGGGTCGATGATGCCCGCGGCGATGAGGTCGACGTACTCGTTGGTCGCGGCGTTCAGGCCGTGGCCGGCGGGAAGGTTGCGCACCTTCTCCACCACGACGCCACCCTCGAGACCGGCGTTGGTCGCGATCTGCTTGATCGGGGCCTCCAGCGCGATCTTGACGATGTTGGCACCGGTGGCCTCGTCGCCCTCCAGCTCCAGCTTGTCGAACGCGACGGCGGCCTGCAGCAGGGCGACGCCACCACCGGCGACGATGCCCTCCTCGACGGCGGCCTTGGCGTTGCGCACCGCGTCCTCGATGCGGTGCTTGCGCTCCTTGAGCTCCACCTCGGTGGCCGCGCCGGCCTTGATGACGGCCACGCCGCCGGCCAGCTTGGCGAGGCGCTCCTGGAGCTTCTCGCGGTCGTAGTCCGAGTCGCTGTTCTCGATCTCGACGCGGATCTGGCTCACGCGACCGGCGACCTGCTCGCCGTCGCCGCCACCGTCGACGATGGTCGTCTCGTCCTTGGTGATGACCACCTTGCGGGCGGTGCCCAGCAGGTCGAGGCCGGCGCTCTCCAGCTTCAGGCCCACCTCCTCGGCGATCACGGTGCCGCCGGTGAGGATGGCGATGTCCTGGAGCATGGCCTTGCGGCGGTCACCGAAGCCCGGGGCCTTGACGGCGACGGACTTGAAGGTGCCCTTGATCTTGTTCACGACCAGGGTCGACAGGGCCTCGGCCTCGACGTCCTCGGCGATGATGACGAGCGGCTTGCCGCTCTGCATGACCTTCTCCAGCAGCGGCAGGAGGTCCTTGACCGAGCCGATCTTGGAGTTGGCGATCAGGATGTACGGCTCGTCGAAGACGGCCTCCATGCGCTCCAGGTCGGTGGCGAAGTAGGCCGAGATGTAGCCCTTGTCGAAGCGCATGCCCTCGGTGAGCTCAAGCTCCAGACCGAAGGTGTTGCTCTCCTCGACGGTGATGACGCCTTCCTTGCCGACCTTGTCCATGGCCTCGGCGATGAGCTCGCCGATCTGGGTGTCGGCGGCCGAGATGGAGGCGGTGGAGGCGATCTGCTCCTTGGTCTCCACGTCCTTGGCCTGGGCCAGCAGCTGGTCGGAGACGGCGATGACGGCCTTCTCGATACCACGCTTCAGGGCCATCGGGTTGGCGCCGGCGGCGACGTTGCGCAGACCCTCGCGAACGAGCGCCTGGGCCAGCACGGTGGCGGTGGTGGTGCCGTCACCCGCGACGTCGTCGGTCTTCTTGGCGACCTCCTTGACGAGCTCCGCACCGATCTTCTCGTACGGGTCCTCGAGCTCGATCTCCTTGGCAATGGAGACACCGTCGTTGGTGATCGTGGGGGCGCCCCACTTCTTCTCCAGAACGACGTTGCGACCCTTGGGGCCGAGCGTGACCTTCACCGCGTCGGCGAGCTGGTTCATGCCACGCTCAAGGCCGCGGCGAGCTTCCTCATCAAAGGCGATGATCTTGGCCATCTGAAGTGGTCCTCCGGGACACGGTCGACTGCTCGGACCAAGGGGTGCCCGCGACGGACGGCCCTGGTATGCGGGGGTCCCTTCCCCTACCGCTCCCTGGGGCCTCACCGACCCGGTCCGCTTATCACTCTCAAGCTGTGAGTGCTAACGCCAATGATTAGCACTCTAGGTGGGCGAGTGCAAGCCCAATCGGCAATCCGCGAGCGCCTCCGGGGCCCTCCGCACGCCCCCCTCCGGGGCCCCTCCGGCGGTCCCCGACCGCCTCCGGACGCACCCCCGGACAGGCCGGCGGGGGGCGGGCGGCGGGGGGGGGGGGGGGCGCCCGGGGGAGACGGTGAGGGCCCACCGAGGGGGGGGTGGGCGGCACCG
>NZ_JBHXKE010000315.1:0-8718 GCF_042722765.1 Kitasatospora sp. NPDC058406 | reverse complement strand
GCCCGGTGGCGCGGTGTTGGTCCCCCCCGGCCGGCCCCCCCGCACCACGTGTGCGGGGGGCCGGGCCGGTCCGCGTTCGGGGCCCCGGCGGCGGGGATCGCGTGCACGGAGGGCCGTCCGCATACCCCCCAGGGGCACGGTGCGCGGTTCTGCGCTCCCGGCCGGTGCGGCACAATGGAACGCTGCAAGCCGAATACTCCCGACGACGCCGGAGCGATCTCACGTGGCGGAATACATCTACACGATGCGCAAGGTGCGCAAGGCGCACGGCGACAAGGTCATCCTTGACGACGTGACGCTCAGCTTCCTCCCCGGGGCGAAGATCGGCGTCGTGGGCCCCAACGGCGCGGGCAAGTCCACCGTGCTGAAGATGATGGCCGGCCTGGAGCACCCCTCCAACGGCGACGCCTTCATCTCGCCCGGGTACACCGTCGGCATGCTGCTCCAGGAGCCGCCGCTCGACGAGACCAAGACCGTCCTGGAGAACGTCGAGGACGGCGTCAAGGAGATCAAGGGGAAGCTCAACCGCTTCAACGAGATCGCCGAGCTGATGGCGACCGACTACTCGGACGCGCTGCTGGACGAGATGGGCAAGCTCCAGGAGGACCTGGACCACGCCAACGCCTGGGACCTCGAAGCCCAGCTGGAGCAGGCCATGGACGCGCTGGGCTGCCCGCCCGGCGACTGGGCGGTCACCAAGCTCTCCGGTGGCGAGAAGCGCCGTGTCGCGCTCTGCAAGCTGCTGCTGGAGGCCCCCGACCTGCTGCTCCTCGACGAGCCCACCAACCACCTGGACGCCGAGTCGGTGAACTGGCTGGAGCAGCACCTGGCCAAGTACGCGGGCACCGTCGTCGCGGTCACCCACGACCGGTACTTCCTGGACAACGTGGCCGGCTGGATCCTGGAGCTCGACCGCGGTCGCGCCATCGGCTACGAGGGCAACTACTCCACCTACCTGGAGTCCAAGCAGTCCCGCCTCAAGGTCGAGGGCCAGAAGGACGCCAAGCGCGCCAAGCGGCTCAAGGAGGAGCTGGAGTGGGTCCGCTCCAACGCCAAGGGCCGTCAGGCGAAGTCCAAGGCGCGTCTGGCCCGCTACGAGGAGATGGCGGCCGAGGCCGACAAGATGCGGAAGCTGGACTTCGAGGAGATCCAGATCCCGCCGGGCCCGCGTCTGGGCAGCGTCGTCATCGAGGTGGAGAACCTCAACAAGTCCTTCGGTGAGAAGGTCCTGATCGACGGCCTCAGCTTCACCCTGCCGCGCAACGGCATCGTCGGCATCATCGGCCCGAACGGCGCCGGCAAGACCACCCTGTTCAAGATGCTCCAGGACATGGAGACCCCGGACAGCGGCACGGTCAAGGTCGGCGACACGGTCAAGATCAGCTACGTCGACCAGAGCCGCGCCAACATCGACCCGAAGAAGACGCTCTGGGAGGTCGTCTCCGACGGCCTGGACTGGATCAACGTCGGTCAGGTCGAGATGCCGTCCCGCGCCTACGTCTCGGCGTTCGGCTTCAAGGGCCCGGACCAGCAGAAGCCGGCCGGCGTGCTCTCCGGCGGTGAGCGCAACCGCCTCAACCTGGCGCTCACCCTGAAGCAGGGCGGCAACCTGCTGCTCCTCGACGAGCCGACCAACGACCTCGACGTCGAGACCCTCTCCTCGCTGGAGAACGCGCTGCTGGAGTTCCCCGGCTGCGCCGTGGTCATCTCGCACGACCGCTGGTTCCTGGACCGGGTCGCCACCCACATCCTCGCCTACGAGGGCGAGAGCAAGTGGTTCTGGTTCGAGGGCAACTTCGACTCGTACGAGAAGAACAAGGTCGAGCGGCTGGGTGCGGACGCGGCCCGTCCGCACCGGGCCACGTACAAGAAGCTGACCCGAGGCTGACACCCAACCGTCACAACGGCCCGGCAGACTCGCCCTCCTGGGCGGCCTGCCGGGCCGCGGCCCACCGGCACCGAAGCCCGGCCGGGTCACCGGACGTCGAGGAGAACACCCGTGGCACGCCACATCTACGCCTGTCCGCTGCGCTGGTCCGACATGGACGCCTTCGGGCACGTCAACAACGTGGTCTTCCTGCGCTACCTGGAGGAGGCCCGGATCGACTTCATGTTCACCCAGGCCGCCGCGGCCGGTGCGGGGGAGTTCGCGGGCGGTTCGGTGGTGGCCCGCCACGAGATCGACTACAAGCGCCCGCTGGTCCACCGGCCCGAGCCGGTGACCGTCGAGACCTGGGTCACCAAGATCGGCGGCGCCTCGCTGACGGTCGGCTACGAGATCAAGGACACCGCCGAGGACGGCACCGAGACGGTCTACGTCCGGGCGTCGACCGTGGTCGTCCCCTACGACCTGGCCGAGGGCCGGCCCCGCCGGATAAGCCCGGTCGAGCGGGGGTTCCTGGAGCGTTTCATGGACGAGGAGCCGGCCGTCGCGGCGGTCTGAGCGGACCGCAGGACCCCGCCCCGCTACCGGATGTGAGCTGAAGCGTTGATCAGTACCGCCCCCCTCGCCCTCGCCGGCACCGGGGAGGCCGCCGACCTGGCCGCCTTCCTGGTCCGCCTGCTGCGTTTCGACAGGGCGGCGGCGGTCCGGTTGCAGGGGGTGCCGCGGCCCGGGGCCGGCGGCGGCGTGCTGGCCGTCTTCGGACGGCTGCCGCTGGGCGGTTCGGGCGCGCTGGCGGTGCGGACCGCGCGGCTGGTCGAACTCGGCGGGCCGGTCGACCTGACCGTCTCGGCCGGGCAGCTCCTGGACGGCGTCGACGCGGAGGCCGGCACCGTCACCCTGCCCGGGCCGGTCACCGGCCCGGCCTGGGCGGGTCTGCTGCCGCCGCGCACCGGCTGGCGGCCGGTCGGCGAACCGCCGGCGGCCCGGGTGTATCCCGAACTGATGGCCGCGGTGCGGGAGTTCAGGGAGCGCAGCGAGGCCGTCCCGGATCACCACCGGACCCGTGCCGTGCTGGACGCGCTGGCCGACGAGATCTGGTCCCGCCCGGTCACGGCGCTGCCCGAACTGCCGCTGCGCGCCGCCCACGCGGCCTACGTGATCGGGTTCCTGGCCCCGACCGCCCCGCTCACCGTGCACCGGGCCGGCGGCTGGCTGAGGCTGAGCGCCCCGGCCGGGTCGGTGGCGGTCCGTACGGCGGCCGCGCCGGGCGCGGGGCTGGGGCTCAGCCCCGTCCGCTGAGGCGGGTCGGGCCGTCCGCCGGACCCGGCCCGGCCCACCGGGTCGGGCCGTCGGGTCGGCCGTGCGGTCAGCCCTCGGTGTTGATCATCGAGGCGGCGGCGTACGTGAGGTAGTCCCAGAGCTGCCGCTCCGCGTCGGCCGGCAGGGCGAGTTCGTCGACGGCCACCCGCATGTGCTTGAGCCAGGCGTCGTGCGCCGCGCGGTCCACCCGGAACGGCACGTGGCGCATCCGCAGCCGCGGGTGGCCACGCTGGTCGCTGTAGGTGCGCGGGCCGCCCCAGTACTGCATCAGGAACAGCGTGAACCGCTCCTCGGCCGGACCGAGGTCCTCCTCGGGGTACATCGGCCGCAGCAACTCGTCCCCGGCGACGCCCTGGTAGAACCGGTGGACCAGCCGCCGGAAGGTCGGTTCGCCGCCGACCTGCTCGAAGAACGTCTCCTCGCTGAGCGTGCCACGCCGGATCTCTTTCACCCGACCATGGTCGCAGACGGCGGCGGGGCCGTACACCGGGACCTGGGGACCAGGACCGGAGGTGTACGACCCCGCCGCCGATGCCGTGGCGGTGGCCGCGGCGCCGGCGCCGGAGGATCAGTCCTCCCAGCGGAAGAGCTTCCACGAGATGCCGGTCAGCACGGCGGCGAAGAGCAGCAGGCCGCCCATCGCCGGCAGCGCGTCCGTCACGCCGCCGCCCCGGGAGAGGACCGACTGGGCGGCGGTGACCAGGTGCTTGAGCGGCAGCGCCTCCGAGATCGCCTTCAGCCAGCCCGGCATGTCGTCGGTCGGGAAGAACGAGCCGGACAGGAACGACATCGGCAGCACGATGATCTGGGAGAGGCCGTTGGCCGCCTCCTCGGTCTTCGCGATCGAGCCGGCCAGCAGACCGATCGACATGAAGGCGATGGTCGCGCAGACCACCAGCGGGATGATCAGCCACCAGTTGCCGGTGAGCCGGAGGCCGAAGAACGGCATGGTGGCCACCACCAGGAAGATCGCGGTCTGGGCCAGTGCCGTCACCACCGACACCGCGATCCGGGAGGCCACGATCGACCCGGCGCTCACCGGGGCCAGCCGCAGTCGCCGCAGCACCTTCTTCTGCCGCCAGCCGACCAGGGTCAGCGAGGCGCTGAACACCGCGCCGGTGGCCACCGCCCAGCCCAGCAGGCCGGGGGTGAGGAACTGGATCGGCTTCAGCGCCTCGTCCTCGACCTGGCTCGCGTCCAGGGTGTACGCCGGCGGTCGGCCGGACGCGGCCTGGTTGGCCTGCTGGACGACGGAGTTGACGATGCCCTGGACCGAGCCCGCGCGGACCTGGTCGGCGGCGCTGTAGCGCACGACGACCCTGCCGTCCGGCCCCTCCTTGATCATGGCGTCCAGGTCGCCCTTGCGGACCTTCTCCAGCGCGGCGGCCTCGTCGTCGCCCCGGGTGATGGTCAGGACCTTCTCCAGCCCGGCCCGGCCCTCGCCCTGCACCGCGTCCAGGACCTTGACCGCGCCGACCTGCTCCACCTTGGCGTGCGGGCTGGAGGCGCCCTTGAGGAGGGTGCCGAAGAGCAGCAGGAACATCAGCGGGAAGAGCATCACGAAGAACAGCGCGGTGCGGTCGCGGACGAACGAGACCAGCATGACCCGGGAGAGGCTCGCGAAGGCGGAGACCCGCTCGCGTTCGGCCGGTGCGCCCGCCCCGCCCGGTCCGGCGGGCGTGCCCGCCGGGTCGGCGGACCGTTGGTCCGGGACGGCGGCGGACCCGGTGCGTTCGGTGGTCATGCGCGGTACTCCCGTCCGGTGAGCTGGAGGAAGACGTCCTCCAGGGTGGCGCCGCGGACCTCCAGGCCGCGCAGCGCGTTGCGCTCGGCCAGGACGGCGAGCACCGGGGCCGGCAGCCGGGTGGAGAGGGAGAGCGAGACGCCGTCGTCCTCCAGCGAGGTGATCTCCGCCCCGGCGGCGGTGAACAGCTCGCGCGCGGTGTCCACGGCCAGTTGGCCGGACTCCACGCTGATCCGGACGGTGTCGTCGATCTCGCGGACCAGCGCGGCCGGGGCGCCGGTGCGGAGGATCCGCCCGCGGTCCATCACCGAGACGCGGTCGCAGAGCACCTCGGCCTCGTCCAGGTAGTGGGTGGTCAGGACGACGGTGCGGCCCTCGGCGTTGATGTCCCGCAGCAGGTCCCAGAGGTTGCGGCGGGCCTGCGGGTCGAGGCCGGTGGTGGGTTCGTCGAGGAAGACCAGTTCCGGGCCGTGGACCAGCGCGCAGGCGATCGAGAGGCGCTGCGCCTGGCCGCCGGACATCTTGTCGGTCATGACGCCGGCCGACTCGGTCAGGCCGACCCGCTCCAGCATCGCGTCGGCGCGCCTGGGGCCGACGCCGTAGAAGGAGCCGAAGGTGCGGATGGTCTCGCGGGCCGTCAGCTTGGTGAAGAAGGCCGAGGCCTGGAACTGCACGCCGATGCGCGGCAGCAGCTTCGGGTTGCGCGGCCAGGGCGCCAGCCCCAGCAGTTCGACGCGCCCTTCGTCGGGCTTGCGGATCCCCTCCAGGATCTCCATCGTGGTGGTCTTCCCGGCGCCGTTCGGGCCCAGGATTCCGTAGAATTCGCCGGCCTCGACGGTGAGTGACACCCCGTCGACGGCTTGTACGTCCCCGTACCGCTGACGGATTCCGTCGGCGGATATTGCAGCAGTCATGGGCAGTGAGCGTACGGGCGCGGGGCAGCCTTGGGCAGAGATCCGGGGCTGATTTGATGATCATTTTTACAATGAACGCCGACCGCCCTGGCCGGACGGACGGTGACGTCCGTCCGGCCGGGGCGGTCGAGTGGCCGGACTGCCGGCCCGGGCGGGCCGGCGGGGCTCAGGCGCGGTGCAGGGTGATCGTCGTCCAGGCGCCGACGTGGACCCGGTCGCCGTCGCCCAGCGGGATCGCGGTGTGCGGGGCGATCGGCTCGCCGCCGCCGTTCACCGTGGTGCCGTTGGTGGAGTCCTGGTCGACCAGCACCCAGCTGCCGTCCGCCTGTTCGGCGAGGAGGGCGTGCTGGTGCGAGGCCCCCGGGTCCTCCGGCGGCACCGAGAGGTCGATCTCCGGAACGGTGCCGCGGTGCTGGCTGCGCCGGCCGATCCGCAACTGGCCGCGCCCGGTCAGCGGGATCCGGCGCTCGGGGCAGTACGGCGGGAAGAACAGGCCGGCCGCCTCGGGGCCGCTGCGGGCCATCATCTCGGTGAAGTACTCGCGGTCCGCCGCGACCACCGCGAACCAGGTGCTGCGGACCTGCTCGGGGGCCTGCCCCTGCGGCGGCTGGGCCTGCTGCGGGGGCATCGGCGGGGCGAGGTGGAACGAGGTGCCGAACTCGTCGCCGCGCCGGGTCGGGCCGGGCTGGGCGTAGACCGGGCCGGAGTCCTCGCGCGGTGCGGTGCCGGGGTACGGCGCGCCCTGGTGCGGGGCCTCCTGGTAGGCGGCCTCCTGGTAGGGCGCTCCCTGCGGGGGCGCGCCCTGGTGCTCCTGGTACGGCGCGCCCTGGTGCACGGGCTCCTGGTACGCGGGCTCCTGGTACGGGGCCTCCCGGTAAGGGGACTCCGGGTACCCGGCCGCCTCCTGGTAGGGAGCCTCCTGGTACGGCGGAGCCGCGTGGGCGGGGGAGGGGCCCTCCGACCCGTGCGCGGGCGGCGGGTAGCCGTACCCGGCGGGCGGGCCTGGCTGCGGCGGGGCCGCCGGCGGCTGGGGGGCGGCGGGCGGCTGCGGCGGGCCGCCGTACGCCGCCGGGATGTTGAGCGGCGCCGGCGGGGGCGGCGGTGCCTGGGCGGGGACGCCGAAGGGCTGCTGGGCGCGCTGGGGCGCGGAGAGGTCGTAGTCGTACCCGCACTCCTCGCAGAACCGCCCGGTCTGCGGGCTGCGGCAGATCGGGCAGACCACGAGGCCCTCGGTGAGGTCCGGGAAGCCCCGCGGGTTCGACGGCGGCACCGCTCCGGGCGGGACGGCCCCCGGCGGGGCTGTCGGACCGCCGTACGGCGCGCCGTGGCCACCGTGCGCCCCCGGGCCGCCGGGTGCGCCGGCGAGCGTGCCGGGCGGCGGCGGTACCGGCTGCGGCGGCGTCATCGGGAAGCCGCAGAAGTCGCACCAGTCCTCGGCCTGCGACTCATGGCCCCTCGGGCAGATCGGCATCAGGTCCCCCCTCAATTCCAGCAAGCCGGGGCAGTGTCCGGCCGGGGTTGCGGCCCGGTCGGCTCGTCGGCGGTCACTTCTTCACACGGACGGTCTTGGTCGACCGGGTCTCAAGGGTCATCGAGTCGGCCTCGCTCACGTTCTTACGGAACCGAACGGTACCCTCCTTCGGGTCCACCACGTCCACCACCTTCTGCAGCAGCTTGAAGGTGCCCTCGTTGCCGGTCGCGTGGGCGATCCGGACGGCGGCGCCGAGCTTGGCGGTGGCCCGGTCGACGTCCCCGGCCCGGTGCGCCTCCAGCCCCTCCTGGATGGACGAGGCCAGCTCCGCCTGCCCGGTGTAGTGGGCGACCTGCGGGCTGATCCGGGTCGACGAGGCGAGGTCGTCGGTCCAGACCGCCTTGACCAGGCCCTGCGACAGCACCTCCGGCGTCCCCCCGGAGACCGACGGCGGCAGGACGAGGCTGATCCGGGCGGCGAGCATCTCGTTGCCGACGGCGGAGGACGGGACCTCCACGCAGACGTGGTAGTCGCGGCTCTCGTCGCCCCACGAGCCGGTCGGGTAGTCGCCGGCCCGCGGCCCGGCCTCGGTGCGGCGTTCGGTGAGGTCCTCGACCGAGGGGGCGACCTGCTTGACGAACCTGACGACCGCGTTGGCCGGCGTCCAGATCCGCAGCGCGACGTCGGCGACCTGCTTGCCCATCGCGCCGGCCATCATCGAGCGGAAGTCCTCGGCCAGGCCGGAGGGCTCGGCGACGATGTCGACGGTGCCGAGCAGCGCGGAGGAGATCCTGCGCAGCTCGTCGACCCGCCAGTCGGTGCCGACGCCCCGGCAGTCCGCCGTGAAGTGGCCGCCGACCCGCTCGATCGCGCGCTCCAGGTCGGCGGCGGTCTCGTGCTCGTTGTTGCCGTCGGTCAGCAGGATGGCGTGCCGGATGGCGATGTCGCGGCGGGTCAGGAACAGCTGGTCGGCCTTGGCCAGCCAGGTGCCCATGGCGGTGCCGCCGGCCGCGGTGAGGCGGCGCAGCGACTCCTTGGCCCGGGCCCGGGTGGCGTCCGAGGCGATGGCGAGGGTGCCGTCGCCGGGGAAGACGTCGCGGGCCTCGTGGGTGCCGGCGACCACGGCGAAGGCGACGCCGTCGCGGACGGTGTCGATGGCGGCGGCGGTGGCCTCGCGGGCGCCGCGCAGCTTGCTCGCGGGGTAGTCCATCGAACCGGAGCAGTCCACCAGGATCACCACGGCGGCCGACTGCGGGCCGGCGCCGCCCGGGCCGGCGTCGGTGACGCCGGGCGGGCGGGCGCCCTGGGTGCCGAGCGGGCGGCCGCCCGAGGTGCCGCCGCCGGTCGCGGTGACCGTCACGATGGCGTTGACCTCCCGGGCGCC
>NZ_JBHXKE010000314.1:0-8747 GCF_042722765.1 Kitasatospora sp. NPDC058406 | reverse complement strand
GTCCCCTCGCGTTCACGCGAGGGGACCGCGACCGTCCGCCCAACCCGGCGCTGATGGGTACCAGCCCGCCAGCCTCGCCCGCGCGGAGCGCCTCGCACACCCGGTTGCGCAGCCGCCCTCCGGGAAACTGTGTACTGCCAGGCAGTCACCGGACCCCGGCCGCATGGTTGCGCGTGCATTGCGCGCCGCGCCACCGTACGGGTGTGCGACCTACGGTCCCCCGGTCGAATCTCGCACGAAACTCACAGAAGAGTCCCACCTGCATTCTGGCGGCCGGGACTGCTGTTTTTCAGCGACACGAAGACTGCCCGGCACGCCGAGACAAGACGCAGTAGGTGGCGGTACGTCAGTTTCGGCTGAAGGTGCCCTGATCCCCGGTCGCAGCGGTCCACATCGACCGGGGCGGCACCGACGCGCGACCGCCAGAGCCACACCGGCCGGTTCCACCACCGGGTAACTTCTCGACGACAAGGCGCATCACGGCGCCTCCGATGACCGACAGCAGCCCGTCGTGGTCCAGCCAGGCCGCACAGCACGTCAGCCGCGGCACACCGGCCGGGACCAGGACGGTGCGTGCTCAGCGCCTCCCATAGCCGCAGACTGAGGCCCCTTCGAGAACTCCGCGCCCTTGGCAGTGGAGCACGTCCTCGTCAAGGGCGCACAGGTCGTCGAGCCGCGGGGCAGGCACACGCTGCTGTCCTGGTCCTGGTGAAGCGCGGCCGTCCCCGCCTTCAAGCCCTCTCCAGGCATGTGGGAGGCTCTGCCTCATGTGCTGCACTTTGATTCAGCGCCCTCACGCGCTGCTCTCGCCGCCCGGCTGCCGTCAAGAGGTGCGTTGTGCCGTGATCGCGGTGGCGCCGTGAGTGAGAAAGGGCAATCATTTCTGGCTTTCGATGGGAGCCAGACAATTTTTTCCGGCGCCCTAATCCTAGCAATACCGGTAGCGGTGCTAGCTGGCCTTGTATCGTTCCTTTCCCCATGCGTCCTCCCACTCGTTCCCGGCTATTTATCGTACGTCACGGGATTCTCCGCTTCGGACCTCTCCAGCACAGAGGGTCGAAAGCGCGGCCGAGTTCTTCTTGGCGCCACCCTGTTTGTCGCAGGATTCACGATTGTATTCGTGTCCGCAGGCGCGCTCTTTGGGTCATTCGGGAACGTCCTCCAGCAGCATCAGCGCATCATTCAGCAAGCATCCGGAGCGTTTGCTATTCTCATGGGGCTGACATTCGCCGGACTACTTCCAAACTTCGCTCAGCGTGAATTCAGATTGCACCGACGACCGATCGTCGGCCTGATCGGCGCCCCCGTGCTCGGCCTGGTCTTCGGCATTGGATGGACGCCATGCCTGGGGCCGACGCTCAGCGCAGTGCAGGTGCTAGCCCTGGAACAGGCAAGCGCTGGCCGTGGAGCCCTGCTCGGCATCGCCTACTGCACAGGTCTAGGCCTCCCCTTTCTGATTACGGCGATTGCCTTTCGTGGGGCTCTGGAGGCATTCAGTTGGGTAAAGCGACATTACCTTCTGATCATGAGACTGGGCGGCGGCATGCTGGTTCTCACAGGAGTTCTATTGATGACAGGCGCCTGGGACCAGGTAATCGGGATCATCCGGGAATGGGCAAGCAACTTCGACCAGTCCGGACTCGTGTCGATCTAGCATCTCGGCCCCAGGAGACAGTGAGGCGTCTGCCGGAGGACCGGACAGGGACGCCCAGATGGGCGGAAGCCGCTGGTGACATCCACCGGGGCTCGCTGAGCGTGGATGCAACCTCTGGGGCCACGATGCCGGTGGCCGCGCACCAGCGCAGGAACCCGCAGGCGGTGCTCACCCACGGCGTTGACGGTCTTACCTGTCGGCAGGCGGAGGGTGCGTGAGTCCGGCGTCTGCTCGATGTGGAACTTGTAGTGGGCCATCTCGCCGAGCGACATGGTCTTCCAGTCGGTGCCCCGTCCGGAACACCGGTTCAGGAGCCGACCGACGCGGGGCAGATAGTTGCGCGGGGTCAGCGGTGAGCGGTTCTTGGCGCGTAGGTGGATGGAGTACTCAAGGCTCTCCGGGTGGGGATGTACGTCTCCTCGTCGACGAGGAGCCAGGTGATCGCCCCGGTGGCCGGGGATATCGCCTTCTCTGCTCTGAACATGCGGTGGTGCTCTCCTGCATCATCTGTGGATCTCGTCCCTCACCGTATGGACGATAACGATGAGGCACAGGAGCAGCCTGCCCCTGTGGCCCACGTGGCTCGGAGTCAGGGAAGGCATGCAGATAACCCGGGAGACCGTCCTCGCCCGCGACGGCGAGGGAGTCATCCAGGACGAACTGTGCCGGGCCGTGGCCGGAACCTGGGTCAGCGCTTTCGACAACATGACGTTCACCACCGCCGGCGCTCTGGACATCGACCACGTCGTCCCGCTCGCCGCCGCCTGGCGCTCCGGGGCCGACACCTGGACCGCCGCCAAGCGCCGCGCCTTCGCCAACGACCTGGTCCACTCCCATCTGATCGCGGTCTCCGCCGCCTCCAACCGCTCCAAGGGTGACAAGACCCCCGACCTCTGGCGCCCGCCGGCCACCGGCTACTGGCGTACCTACAGCCGGGCCTTGACCGACACCAAGCACGCCTACGGCCTGAGCGTGACCGAGCCGGAGAAGGCCACCCTCAACCGGATGCTCGACACCTGCACGTAGCCACCGACCTGGCCAGCCGACCCGCTCCGCGTCCTGGTGGGCAGGTCGGCCGACCGAAGTCGGATTTGCCCTACGTAGGGCCCGCGCTGGCCCTACGGTGTTCACATTGAATGACTGGCCGTCAGAACTGGTGGGGGTATGTCAGGCGGATGTTCCGCTGGCGGACGCGGCTGCGGCGGTTCGCGACGAACTGCTCGAAGCCGCGGCGCGGGCGGGGGACAATCCGCAGGTGGTGTTCGCGGTAAGGCTGGTGGAGATGGAGTTCGAGGTCGAGCTGCGCGCCGACGCCAAGGCCGGGTTCAAGCCGTGGGCGGTCGCAGCCGAGGCCGAGGCCGGCGTCTCACGAAGCCGCAGCCACCCCATCGCCTTCACCCTCGCCTTCAGGCGCCCCGACGGCACCGACCTTCTGGTCAGCTCCGCCACACCGGGCAGGAAGGCCCCGGTGACAGCACCGGGCGCATCGACGGCTGAGAACCGGAACCGCAACCGGCCCCCTGAGCCGACCGCGGGCCAGGTGATGGTACGCAGGACTGAGCGGTAGGGGGCTCGGGTGGAGCGGGTGCGGCTTGCCGGAGTGAACGGGTCCGGCGGACGCGGGTCCGGGTACGCGGTCGGTGGGCGCCTGGTCCTGACCTCCGCCCACGTCGCCGGGCCATTCGGTACCAGGGTGAGGGTGTTCCACCCGGCCGGCAGCGGCGCCGCGGAGGGCCGGGTGGTGTGGTCCGGTACGCCGGGCCGGCGCGACGACGCGGCGCTGGTCCTCGTCCACGACAGTGTCCACTGGCAACCGCCCACCTCCCCGGTGCGGTGGGGCCGCGCCGTCACCGACCGCCCCGCGATCCCGTGCGAGACCTGGGGCGTCCCCGACATCGCCCAGCGGCCGGGCCGGGACATAGAGGCCGAGCAGCTGCGCGGCCGGCTCAACCCAGGCACGGGCTTCGTCGGCAACCAGCACGTCGTCGACCTCGACCAGCCTGCACCTGTGTGGCGGGCCGACGGCGCCTCGCCGTTCGCCGGGCTGTCCGGCGCGGCGGTCTTCTGTGACCGGCTCCTGACCGGCGTCATCGCCTCCGACCGCGCCCACTCAGGCCATGGCCGGCTGAACGCGGTACCCGCCTACGTCCTCCACCACGACGCCGCGTTCCGCGCCGCCCTCGCCGAGTGGGGCGCCGGCCCGAGCGGCGGCCTGCAGGCGGTCGAGTTCCAGGACCTCGCCGACCGCGCCCAGGACCCCGACCGCACCCTGCGCCTGCCCTCGCCTGCGGCCCTCCTCCAGGCCCGCCACCAGATCGTCCCCTTCCACGGCCGCGACGGCCTCCTCGGCGAACTGACCGCCTGGTGCCGGCTCGGCGGGTTTGGCGCCTGGCTCCTGCACGGCCCCGGCGGGCAGGGCAAGACCCGCCTCGCCCATCACCTCGCCCACCAGCTCGCCGCCGACGGCTGGGCCGTCCTGTGGCCGCGCACCACCGCCCGCGCGGAACAACTACGCGACCTGCGGCACGCCGCCAGACCGTTTCTGGTCGTCCTCGACTACGCCGAGAGCCGCACCGACCAGATCACCGCCCTCGTCGAGGCAGCCGCCGACCACCCCGCCGACACCCCGTTCAAGCTGCTCCTGCTCGCCCGCACCGACGGCGACTGGTGGCAGCAGGCCACCACCGCCACCAGCCTCGCCGAGGACTACCTCGCCGCTGCCCACACTCGCCTCCTCAACCCTCTCGACGACACCCGCACCGATCGCGAACAGCACTACCGCGACGCCGCGGAGGCCCTCACCGGCATACTTCCCCAGGTCGACGGCCTTCCCGCCCACGACTGGCCCGCCCTCGCCCGCACCCTGCGGCCGCCCCGGCTCGACGGCGAGGCCTACGGCAACGCCCTCACCCTCCACATGACCGCCCTCGCCGACCTCCTCGACACCGCCGAACCGCGCTCCCCGGAACAGGCCCAGCCTGTAGAACGGGGTGCCGTCGGACAGGAAGCCGACCTCGTCGAAGACCGACTCCTCACCCACGAACGCCGCCACTGGCGACAGACCGTCCTCGCCACCGCCCCCGCCCTCAGCCTCACCACCCTGGAGACCGCACTCGCCGCCGCCCACCTCGCCGGCGCCGCCGACCGCGAACAGGCCGACCGCCTCTGGCAGCGTCTGCCCGTCCTCGAAGGCCAGAACCGCGACCGCCGCGACCGCGTCACCGCCTGGCTCGCCACCCTCTACCCCGCGCCCGGCGGACCGCCCTGGGGCACCTTCCAGCCCGACCGCCTAGCCGAACGTCACATCGGACGCGTCCTCGAAACCGACCCCGCCCTCGCCGACCACCTCCTCAACGGCGCCGACGACACCCAGACCGCCCAGCTCCTCACCGTCTACAGCCGAGCCGCCGCCCACCCCGTCCTCCGCCGGCTCGACAACCGACTCACCGACCTCTGTATCCGCCACCACCAGCAGATCGCAGCCCACATCATCACCACCGCCACCCGTACCAACCACCCAGGCCCCCTTATCACCGCCCTTGACACCGTCGCCGTCCGCCCCGGCACCCCCCTCGACACCCTCATCGAGCTTCACAGTCGGTTGCCCCCCACCAGCCAGCGCCTTGCTGCCACCGCCGTCCGCCTCGCTCACACCATCACCGGCCACTACCGGGCCTTGGCCAAGGCCAGCCCCGGCACGTACCTGTCGTTCCTCGCCAGCGCCCTCAACGACGTCTCCTTCAACCTCGGTGAGGTGGGTCGATGGGAGGAGGGCCTGGCCGCCGCTCGGGAGGCAACCGGCCACTACCGCAGCCTGGCCGAGGCGAACCCGGCCTACCTGCCTTTCCTCGCCGGCGCCCTCAACACCTTCTCCAGCCGGCTGACCAGGATGGGTCGAGCGGAGGAAGCCGTGGCCGCCGCTCGGGAGGCAACCGGCCACTACCGCAACCTGGCCGAGGCGAACCCGGCCGCCCACCTACCCGACCTCGCTACCTCCCTCAGCAACCTCTCCCTCGGGCTGGGCGAAGTGGGCCGACGGGAGGAAGCCGTGGCCGTCGTCCAGGAAGCCGTCACCATCAGTCGCACCCTGGCCGAGGCGAACCCGGACGCCCACCTACCCAACCTCGCCGTGGCCCTGAACAACCTCTCCGCCCGACTCAGCGATACGGGTCGGTGGGAGGAGGGCTTGGCCGCGGCCCAGGAAGCCGCCACCATCCGCCGCACCCTCACCGCCACCAACCCGGACGCCCACCTACCCGACCTCGCCGGCGCGCTCAGCAACCTCTCCCTCGGGCTGGGCGGAGTGGGCCGGTGGGAGGAGGGTTTGGCCGCCGTCCAGGAAGCCGTCACCATCAATCGCGCCCTGGCAGGGGCGAACCCGGACGCCCACCTACCCAACCTCGCCCGCATTCTCAACAGCCTCTCCCTCCGGCTGACCTCGACAGGCCGGTGGAAGGAGGCCCTGGCCGCCGTCCAGGAAGCCGTCACCATCAATCGCGCCCTGGCAGGGGCGAACCCGGACGCCCACCTACCCAACCTCGCCAGCACGCTCAACAACCTCTCCAACCGGCTCGGTGAGACCGGCTGGTGGGAGGAAGCCCTGACCACCACCCAGGAAGCCCTTGCAATCTGCCGCGCCCTGGCAGGGGCGAACCCGGACGCCCACCTGCCTAACCTCGCCGGCATTCTCACCAACCTCTCCATACGGCTCGGTGAGATGGAGCGGTGGGAGGAGGCCCTGACCGCTGGTGAAGAAGCCGTCGCCCACTACCGGTCTCTTGTGTCCGCCAGCCCCAACATCCACCTGCCCGGCCTCGCCCGCACGCTCAACAACCTCTCCAACCAACTCGGTGCGGTGGGACAACGGGAGGAAGCCCTGACCGCTGTTCAGGAGGCCACCGGCCACTACCGCGCCCTGGCAGGGGCGAACCCGGGTGCCCACCTGCCCAACCTCGCCGGCATTCTCACCAACCTCTCCAACCAACTCGGTGCGGTGGGACGAAAGGAAGAAGCCCTCGCCACCATTCAAGAGGCCACCGGCCACTACCGCACCCTTGTGTCCGCCAGCCCCGACATCCACCTGCCCGGCCTCGCCCGCACGCTCAACAACCTCTCCAACCGGCTTGTTGAGGCGGAGCGATGGGAGGAGGCCCTGACCGCTGGTGAAGAAGCCGTCGCCCACTACCGGTCTCTTGTGTCCTCCAGCCCCAACATCCACCTGCCCGGCCTCGCTATGGCCCTCAACAACCTCTCCCTCTGGCTGGTCGGGGTCGGTCGTCGGGAAGGGGGTCTGGCCGCCATCCAGGAAGCCACCAAGCACTACCGCGTACTCGCCACTGCCAACGCCATCTTCGAAACCGATCTGCAGAGGTCCCTGAAGCTGGCTGCACTGCTCCAGAGCCTGCAGTAGTCCATCCCGGGAATATCGCACGGTAGTAATGACGCTCCCCGCCAGTCGGGGCCGACATCTGGACCACCGCCAAGCGCAAGCCCTTCGCCAACGACCCCACCCACTCCCAGCTGATCGCGGTCTCCGCCGCCTCCGACCGCTCCAAAGGAGACAAACCGCCAAACGCCTGGCGTCCGGCGGCCACCGGCTACTGGTGCACCTACAGCCGGGCCGTGACCGACACCAGGCACGTCTACGACCTGAGCGTGACCGAGCCGAAGAAGGCCACCCTCAACCGGATGCTCGACACCTGCACGCCATAGGAGAGCACCGCAGCCGTTCCGATCCCGACCGATCCGGCCGCCCCCAGACCAGGGGGCGACAGCGGCCGTCGACCTGCTCCGACCTGGTCAAATCCGACTCCCGATAGGGGGTTGACCGGCCGTCTGAGCGGTGTATCGCACGCTGGCCCGACGTCCTCACCAGGTCGGCGCCGGCGGCGAAATTCGATTCCGAACCCTCTTGACCCGCCGTCGCCTGTGCCGGCTCAGCAACGCCGCTGTCGACACCGGGCGCGCCGCCCGCCCGCCGACCGGGCTGGCACCGACTGGTAGGTCCCGCTCCGGTCGGTGGGGCGGTCAGCTGTGGGGGTGGAGGACCGTGCGCAGTTGTCGGCGGGCTTCCTCGATGGCGGCGGTGCGGGCCGGGTCGCGCTCGCGCGTCCTCTCCCAGCGCCGCTCGTGCTCGGTCCGGCAGTGCTCCCTGGTGCGCTGCTCGGCGGCGGCCAGGCGCTCCGGAGTGACGCCGAACAGGGGCGCCACCCACTGCTCCCAGGGGTGTGTGCGGTCCTGGTCTGGGTCGTAGCGGCCGCGGGCGGCCCGGCGCCGGTGACCGGTGTTCTCCAGCTCCCGGTAAGTGGCCTCCGCCATACCAAGGACCGTGGCCATCTCGGCAGGCGGCGAACCGCCGGGTCGACGCTGTGGGTCAGGTCTTCAGGACGCGGCTGATCTCGTACGGAGTCTGCTTGGCAAGGGCCACCAGGGTGTCGAGATGGCCGATCCAGGGCCGGTCCATGTGCTTCGGGTGGTCCGCCGAGAGGCGGGCGCCGGCTGCGGAGGCCCGGTCCAGGGGGTTCTCGATCGCGGTGTCGCCGAGGCACTCGTAGGCGATCTCGACGAAGTCGAGCAGTTTGGTCCGCTCCTCGCGGTGCCACTTCAAGCGCTCTTCCTCCTGGCTAAGGAGCCCCTTGACCGGGACAGCGACCGCGCGCTCGAACTCGGCCAGGGTCGGCTCCTCGCACAACCGCCCGACCACCGCGTCGGACAGCGGCAGGCCGCCAGCCGCCAGCCGCTCAAGAATGCTGATCCCGAGCACCGTAGACGCGCTGGCGTACCGCCACAGCAGCACCTCCAGATCGTCCGCGCACCGGAACGCCGCACGCCCCAGGTCGCGAAACGCCTCGACCTCGAACGCGAAGCGCATCTCCTCTGCGCGGCGCTCGGCATTGGCTTCCCACACCCTGGCACGGTCCTCCGCCGCGAGCACCGAGCGCAGCTCGACGTGGAGCGTGTTCACCGCCTCGTGGAGCGACACGAGCGCCTCGTACTCCGGACTTGTTTCTGAATAACTGTCAGAGTTGATCTTCCTTGTCGGCGGGCTCGGACAGAAGGGCTCGGAGCTGTTCCAGGGTGCGGGCGGGCGACC
>NZ_JBHXKE010000313.1:0-8788 GCF_042722765.1 Kitasatospora sp. NPDC058406 | reverse complement strand
CCCTCCGGGCTCCTGGCGGGGCGCGCGTCAGGCAGGTCCGGCGACGGTGTCGATCGGAGTGGTGACGGGGGTCCCGGAGCCGTCGCGGCGCGGGTCGCGCTCGGGCAGGTCGACCGGGGCGCCCTTGGCGGTGGTGGCGCGGGCCGGGGCGGGGCCGGCCCAGGCGAACGTGAGGGCGTCCTCGCCGCGCAGGAAGCGCTGGCAGCGGACACCGCCGGTGGCGCGGCCCTTGCGCGGGTACTGCTCGAAGGGGGTGACCTTCCAGCTGGACTGGGCCTCGCCGGTGAGGGTGCCGGAGGCACCGGCGACCGAGACGACCACCGCGTCGACGGCCGGGTCGACGGCGGTGAAGGAGAGCACGCGGGCGCCGTCGGAGAGCTTGATGCCGGCCATGCCGCCGGCCGGGCGGCCCTGCGGGCGGACCTGGCCGGCGGGGTAGCGGAGCAACTGGGCGTCGGAGGCGATGAAGACGAGGTCCTCCTCGCCGGTGCGCAGCTCGACCGCGCCGATCACCTCGTCGCCGTCCTTGAGCGCGATCACCTCGAACTCGTCCTTGTTGGCGGGCCATTCGGGGACCACCCGCTTGACGACGCCCTGCACGGTGCCGAGCGCCAGACCGGGGGAGGACTCGTCCAGCGTGGTGAGGGCGATGGCGCGCTCGCCGGTCTCCAGGCGCAGGAACTCGGTGACGGCGGCGCCGCCCGCGAGGGTGGGCGAGGGCGTGGGCGGGAGCGCCGGCAGGTCGATCACCGGCAGGCGCAGGACACGGCCGGCGCTGGTGACCACCCCGATGTCGGCGCGCGCGGTGCTGGGCACCGCGGAGACGATCACGTCGTGCTTGGCGCGCTTCTCGGAGAGCTCGAAGGGCTCGCCGTCGGCGGTGCGGGCGAGCAGTCCGGTGGAGGAGAGCAGCACCCGGCACGGGTCGTCGGCGACCTCCAGCGGCACGGTCAGGGAAGCGGCCGGCGCGGCGCCGGCCTCCAGCAGGACCGTCCGCCGCTCGGTGCCGAACTGCTTCGCCACGGAGGCGAGTTCGGTGGAGACGACGCTGCGAAGCCGGGTGTCCGAATCGAGGATCTCGGTCAGTTCGGCGATCTCGGAGTTGAGCTTGGCCTGCTCCTGCTCCAGCTCGACCCGGTCGAAGCGGGTGAGCCGGCGCAGCGGGGTGTCGAGGATGTACGCGGTCTGCGTCTCGGAGAGCGAGAAGCGCTCGATCAGGCGCTCCTTGGCCTGGGCGGCGTTGTCGCTGGACCGGATGAGGGCGATGACCTCGTCGATGTCGACCAGGGCGACGAGCAGGCCCTCGACCAGGTGCAGCCGCTCCTGCCGCTTGCGGCGGCGGAAGTCGCTGCGGCGGCGGACCACCTCGAAGCGGTGGTCGACGTAGACCTCCAGCAGCTCCTTGAGGCCGAGGGTGAGCGGCTGGCCGTCCACCAGCGCCACGTTGTTGATGCCGAAGGTCTCCTCCATCGGCGTCAGCTTGTAGAGCTGCTCCAGCAGGGCCTCGGGGACGAAGCCGTTCTTCACCTCGATGACGAGGCGCAGTCCGTGCTCGCGGTCGGTGAGGTCCTTGACGTCCGCGATGCCCTGCAGCTTCTTGGCGTTGACCAGGTCCTTGATCTTCGCGATGACCTTCTCCGGGCCGACGTTGTACGGCAGCTCGGTGACCACGATGCCCTTGCGGCGGGCGGTGACGGCCTCGATCGTGGTGGTGGCGCGGATCTTGAAGGTGCCGCGGCCGGACTCGTAGGCGTCCCGGATGCCGGAGAGGCCGACGATCCGGCCGCCGGTGGGCAGGTCCGGGCCCGGCACGAACCGCATCAGGGTGTCGAGGTCGGCGCTGGGGTGCTTGATCAGGTGCCGGGCGGCGGCGACCACTTCGGAGAGGTTGTGCGGCGGCATGTTGGTGGCCATGCCGACGGCGATCCCGGTGGCACCGTTGACCAGCAGGTTGGGGAAGGCGGCCGGCAGGGCCAGCGGCTCCTGCTCGCTGCCGTCGTAGTTGGGCCCGAAGTCGACGGTCTCCTCGTGGATCGACTCGACCATCGCCATCGAGGCGGCGGTGAGCCGCGACTCGGTGTACCGCATCGCGGCCGGCGGGTCGTCGTTGCCGAGCGAGCCGAAGTTGCCGTGGCCGTCGATCAGCGGCAGCCGCATCGAGAACGGCTGGGCCATGCGGACGACGGAGTCGTAGATGGAGGCGTCGCCGTGCGGGTGCAGCCGGCCCATCACCTCGCCCACCAGGCGGGCGCACTTGACGTGGCCGCGCTCCGGGCGCAGTCCCATCTCGTTGGCCTGGTAGAGGATTCGACGGTGCACCGGCTTGAGGCCGTCCCGGGCGTCCGGGAGTGCTCGGGAGTAGATCACCGAGTAGGCGTACTCAAGGAACGAGCCCTGCATCTCGTCCACGACGTCGACATCGAGGATGCGCTCCTCGAAGTCTCCGGGCGGCGGGGTCTGCGAACTGCGGCGGGCCATCGCGGCGGGGCTCCCTTACGTCTCGCTTGCGTCTCGTCTTCGCTGTGGTGTCGCCGGCTGTCGTCGGGTGGTGTCAACAGGGCTCAGCGCCCCCATTGTGGACCCTCGCGCCGACAGTCCCGGCCAGCGCCCCTCTTCCGCCCCTGGCGAACGCCCTGTCCGCGCGGACACATCCACGCCATTCGCGCGTTGCACCACAATGGGGGACGCCACACGAACCCCGACATCGACGACGGGAAGGACCCGAGCGCATGGCCAACCCGGCCCCCGCCTCCCAGCGAGGCATCGCCATCACCGAGCACCGCCTGGCCAACGGCCTGCGCGTCGTCCTCTCCGAGGACCACCTGACGCCGGTGGCCGCGGTCTGCCTCTGGTACGACGTCGGCTCCCGGCACGAGGTGAAGGGCCGTACCGGACTGGCCCACCTGTTCGAGCACCTGATGTTCCAGGGGTCGGCCAACGTCTCCAACAACGGCCACTTCGAGCTGGTCCAGGGCGCCGGCGGCTCCCTGAACGGCACCACCAGCTTCGAGCGGACCAACTACTTCGAGACCATGCCGGCCCACCAGCTGGAGCTCGCGCTCTGGCTGGAGGCGGACCGGATGGGTTCGCTGCTCGCCGCCCTCGACGAGACGTCGATGGAGAACCAGCGCGACGTCGTGAAGAACGAGCGGCGCCAGCGGTACGACAACGTGCCGTACGGCACCGCGTTCGAGAAGCTCACCGCGCTCTCCTTCCCGGACGGCCACCCGTACCACCACACCCCGATCGGCTCGATGGCCGACCTGGACGCGGCGACCCTGGAGGACGCCCGGGCGTTCTTCCGCACGTACTACGCGCCGAACAACGCGGTGCTGTCCGTGGTCGGCGACATCGACCCGGAGCAGGCGATCGCCTGGGTCGAGAAGTACTTCGGCTCGATCCCGGCGCACGACGGCAAGCAGCCGCCGCGCGACGGCGCCCTGCCGGACACCGTCGGCCGGGAGGTCCGCGAGCTGATCCGCGAGGACGTCCCGTCCCGGGCGCTGATGGCCTCCTACCGGCTGCCGCACGACGGCACCCGCGAGGCGGACGCCGCCGACCTGGCGCTGACCATCCTCGGCAGCGGCGAGTCCAGTCGGCTGTACAACCGGCTGGTCCGCCGCGACCGCACCGCCGTCGCGGCCGGCTTCGGCCTGCTCCGGCTGGCCGGTGCGCCCAGCCTGGGCTGGCTGGACGTCAAGACCTCGGGCGACGCGACCGTCGAGCAGATCGACGCGGCCGTCGACGAGGAGCTGGCCCGGTTCGCCGCCGAGGGTCCGACCCCGGCCGAGCTGGAGCGGGCGCAGGCGCAGATCGAGCGCGAGTGGCTGGACCGGCTCACCACGGTGGCCGGCCGGGCCGACGAACTCTGCCGCTTCGCCGTGCTGTTCGGCGACCCGAAGCTGCTGAACGACGCCCTGCCGAAGGTCCTCGACGTCACCGCCGAGGAGGTGCGGGCGGTCGCCGAGGCGCGGCTGCACCCGCAGAACCGGGCGGTCCTGGTGTACGAGCCGACCACGGCCGACGACGCCGGGACCGGTGTCGCGACCGACACCGAGGACACCGACACCGAGGCCGCCGCCGGCCAGACCGCTGCCACCGCCGAGACCGACGAGGAGGGTGCCGCCGTATGAGCACCGACTACGTCCCCGCCATGACCTTCCACCCCCAGCCCGAGCCGGGCACCCCGAGCCCGTGGGCGTTCCCCGCCCCCGAGCGCGCGGCCCTCGGCAACGGCATCACCGTGCTGCACTGCCACCGCCCCGGCCAGCAGCTGGTCGCCGTCGACGTGCTGCTCGACGTCCCGCTCGCGGCCGAGCCGGAGGGGCTGGACGGCGTGTCGTCGATCCTGTCCCGCGCGCTCAGCGAGGGCACGGACACGCTCACCGCGGAGGAGTTCGCCGCCGAGCTGGAGCGGGCCGGCGCCACCCTGGACGCCCACGCCGACCACCCGTGCATCCGCGTCTCGCTGGAGGTCCCGGCCTCCCGGCTGGCCCGCGGCCTGGACCTGCTGGCCTCCGCGCTGGGCAGCCCGGCGCTGCCGGAGGGGGAGATCGAGCGGCTGGTCGCCAACCGCCTGGACGAGATCGTCCACGAGCAGGCCAACCCCGCCCGCCGGGCCGCCAAGGCGCTCTACGCCGAGCTGTTCGACGCGGCCGACCGGCTCTCCCGCCCGCGCAGCGGCACGGCCGAGACGGTCAAGTCGATCGACCGGGCCGCCGTCCGGGCGTTCTACGAGGCGCACGTCCGCCCGGCCACCACCACGGTCGTCGTGGTCGGCGACCTCACCGGCACCGACCTGCCGGCGCTGCTGGAGTCCACCCTGGGCGTCTGGAAGGGCACCCCGGCCGAGCCCGCCGCGCACGCGCCGGTGACCGCCGACGACACCGGCCGGGTGATCATCGTGGACCGGCCCGGCTCGGTCCAGACCCAGCTGCTGGTCGGCCGGATCGGCCCGGACCGGCACGACCCGCGCTGGGCCGCCCAGATCCTCGGCACCTACTGCCTGGGCGGCACGCTCACCTCCCGGCTGGACCGGGTGCTGCGCGAGGAGAAGGGCTACACCTACGGCGTGCGGTCGTTCGCCCAGCCGCTGCGCTCGGCGGCCGACGGCACCGGCCGGGCGCTGCTGGCGATCAGCGGCTCGGTGGACACCGCCTCCACCGCTCCGGCGCTGGCCGACACCTGGACCATCCTGCGCACGCTGGCCGCCGAGGGGCTCACCGACGCGGAGCGCGACGAGGCCGTGCAGTTCCTGGTCGGTGTGGCCCCGCTGAAGTACGAGACGGCGGGCTCGGTGGCCGCGACCCTGGCCGACCAGGTGGAGCAGCACCTGGCGGACGACTTCCAGGCCGAGGTCTACCGGCAGCTGGCCGAGCTGCCGACGGCGGCGGCGACCGCGGCGGTGGTCGAGGCCTTCCCGCCGGACCGGCTGGTGACCGTCCTGGTCGGGGACGCCGCTGCGTTCGCGGACCAGGTGCGGGAGCTGGGCATCGGAGAGGTCACCGTGATCAGCGCCTGACGAGCGCCTGACCAGGGCCTGACGAGGGCCTGATCAGCGCCCGGGCCGGTGCCCGGGCGGGCCCCGGCAGGGCCGGAACGAGGCTGTGGGCAGGGCCCGGTGGAGCGTGTGTGCGCTCCACCGGGCCCTGTGCGTTATTTCCCTTGCGGACACCGCGAGGGGCGTGGGTAGATAGCTCCCGGCACCCGGTACACACACGGAGAGGAGGCGGTCACCATGCGGGTCGAGCAAACCGTTCGGCGCTCCCCGAGACTGTCCTCCCGATGCCCCTCGGCCGCCTGAGCGCAGCCACCCCCTGACATCCCCCGGGCCGCACCGGGATTCTTCGCGCGGCACCCACCTAGGCTTGAACCAACCGACCCCAGGAGGTCGTTCCACCATGTCGTACACCGAGGTACCCGGCGTCCGGGTCCCGATCCGGATGTGGACCGATCCGGCCACCGTCGAGGGCCAGGCGATGCAGCAGCTGCGCAACATCAGCTCGCTGCCCTGGCTGCACGGGCTCGCGGTCATGCCCGACGTCCACCTGGGCAAGGGCGCGACGGTCGGGTCCGTGATCGCGATGCGCGGTGCCGTCTGCCCGGCGGCGGTCGGCGTCGACATCGGCTGCGGGATGAGCGCGGTGAGGAGCTCGCTCACCGCCGGGGACCTGCCGGACGACCTCTCCCGGCTGCGGACGCGGATCGAGCAGGCGATCCCGGTCGGGCGCGGTCTGCACAGCGACCCGGTCGACCCCGGCCGGCTGCACGGCGTCCCGACCGGTGGGTGGGACGACTTCTGGCAGCGGTTCGAGGCGGTGGCGCCGGAGGTGAAGTGGCGCCGCGACCGGGCGGCGCAGCAGATGGCGACGCTCGGCGGGGGCAACCACTTCATCGAGGTCTGCGTCGACGACGGCGGAGCGGTCTGGCTGATGCTGCACTCCGGGTCGCGCAACATCGGCAAGGAGCTGGCGGAGCACCACATGGGCGTCGCGCAGTCCCTGCCGCACAACCAGGGGCTGATCGACCGTGACCTCGCGGTCTTCATCGCGGACACCCCGCAGATGGCGGCCTACCGGCAGGACCTCTTCTGGGCGCAGGAGTACGCCAAGCGCAACCGGGCGCTGATGATGGCGCTGCTCCAGGACGTCGTCCGCCGCGAGTTCGCCAAGGCGAAGGTCGCCTACGACGAGGTGATCAGCTGCCACCACAACTACGTGTCGGAGGAGCGGTACGACGGCGTCGACCTGCTGGTGACCCGGAAGGGCGCGATCAGGGCCGGAGCCGGCGACTACGGGATCATCCCGGGTTCGATGGGCACCGGTTCGTACATCGTCCGCGGGCTGGGCAACGAGGCGGCGTTCAACTCGGCCTCGCACGGGGCTGGCCGGAAGATGAGCCGGACCGCCGCCAAGAAGCGGTTCACCACCCAGGACCTCGCCGAGCAGACCAAGGGCGTGGAGTGCCGCAAGGACTCCGGTGTGGTGGACGAGATCCCGGGTGCGTACAAGCCGATCGAGAAGGTGATCGAGCAGCAGCGGGACCTGGTCGAGGTCGTGGCGCACCTGAAGCAGGTCGTCTGCGTCAAGGGCTGACCCCCGGTCGCCCGAGTGCACGAGCACGCGAGCACGTGCGGACACGTGGGCCCCCGACTCCGGTCGGGGGCCCTTTCGCGTCCGGAGCCCGGCGTTCAGACGTGGTCGCGCTTGGGGTTGAGCCGCCGGTAGCCGGGGTGCACCCCGGCGGTGAGGTGCTGCGCCTCGGCGACCCGGCGCAGCAGGCCGGCCAGGACGACGCGTTCCTGCTGGTCGAGGCCGGTGCAGATGGCCTCCTCGTGGGCGAGCGCCGCCTCGGCCAGTCCGCGCATCAGCTCCTCGCCCTTGGGCGCGAGGTAGAGGTCCTGGAACCGGCGGTCCTTGGGGTTCCGCCGGCGCTCGACCAGCCCGCGCGCCTCGATGGCGTCAATGAAGGCGACGAACCGACTGGGTGACATTCCCAGCCGCCGTGCGAGTTCCTGCTGGTGCAGGCCGGGGGAGAAGGCGACGGACCTGAGCAGGCCCGCCTGGGCGGGCGTGAGGTCGAGCTCGGCCACCCGCTGGGCGAAGGCCTGAGCTGCGTGTTCACCCAACTGTGAGAGAAGAAAAGCTACTTGTGCTCCCTGCTGGCCGCGGTGGAGCGACGGGGCGCGGTCGGGAGTTTCGGTCATGGAAACACGATACCAGTGGACAATGATGTCCCCTAGTGAACTATTCTAAAGTCGGAACTACCGGTGCCGATCCTGTCCGGCGCCGGCCCAAGCGACCCGTTTCGACTGGAGTGCCCATCATGACCACGACATCCGCGGCACCGGCCGCCTCCGCCCGGCGCCAGCAGTCAGGCCCCCCCTTGCTGCTGCCCGCCGTGGCGTTCGCGGCGCTGATGGTGGTGTCCATCGTGTTGTCCCGCCAGACCCCGTTGCCCACCGACTCGGCGGCCGACACCCTGGCCTACTTCCGCGACCACGAGACTGCCGCCCGGGTTGCCGGGACGCTGCAGTTCGGCGCCTCGCTGCCGCTGGCGGTCTGGGCCGCGATCGTCTACCAGCGGCTGCGCCGACTCGGCGTGAGCGCCCCGGGCCCGGGCATCGCCCTGGTCGCCGGTGTGCTCTCGGCGGTCTCGATGGCGACCTGCGGTCTCACCGTCTGGGCCGCCTCGCGTGCCGGCGGCCTCGGTGACGCGCCGCTGGTCCGCGTGCTGACCGACCTGCTCTTCGCCACCGGCGGCCCCGGGCACGTCGTCCCGTTCGGCGTGATGCTGGCCGGCGTGGCCGTCCCGATGCTCCTGCTGGGCTTCGGCCCGAAGGGCTTCGCCTGGACCGGCCTGGTGCTCGCCGGGATCGGCGTGCTGGGCACCCTGGCGCTGCTCTCCACGAGCCTCGGGTTCTTCCTGCCGATCGGCCGCTTCGGCGGTCTGATCTGGCTGATCGCGGCCAGCGTGATCCTGCCCAAGCAGCGCCCGCGCCGCACCGCGGGCTACGAGGGTGACGGGGTCGAGGCCTGAGGTACCACTGACCGACCGGTCGGCGGAAACGCCGGCCGGTCCCGACTGCTCCGGTACGGCGGCGGCCCGGCACCTCGTAGGTGGTGCTCCGAGGCGGGGCCGCCCCGGCCGGGGGAGAGCGGCGGGGAGCGTGGCGCCGGGAGGCGCGGCGGACCGGTCGCGACCGAGCGGGCCGCGGGGCTCGTGAGGAAAAGGGAAGGCGGCGCGGCGGCGTCCTGGGGAGGAAGGCCGCCGCGCCGACGCTCGCCGC
>NZ_JBHXKE010000312.1:0-8804 GCF_042722765.1 Kitasatospora sp. NPDC058406 | reverse complement strand
GGCATGCTGCCGGCCCAGAACCGGCCGTGGGGGTCGCAGGCGCCGTCGTTCATGCGGGTGGGGACGCGTGCGTGGTCTTCGGGGCGGGCGAGCCAGTCGGTGGTGCCGTCGGGTGCGAGGAGGGCGATGCCGGTGCCGGCGGCGGCGATCCAGTGTCCGGGGCGGCCGGCGAGGGGGGCGACGGCGCCGAGGGGGACGGGCAGGCGCAGGAGTTCGCGGGCGGGGGCGGGGGCGGGGCCGGGGGCTTCGAGGAGGCGGCCGGTGAGGATGTCGGTGAAGATCAGGCGGTCGTCGACCCAGCGGGCGCCTTCGGCGAGTTGATGGGTGCCGCGGGCGTGGACGGTGATGCGGGGGCCGGTGGGGTGCGTGCGGGGGTCGGTGTGGTGCATGGGGGGGTCCTGGGGGTCAGCGCAGGGTGGTGCCGGCGGGGGTGTCGAGGAGGGTGAGGTCGGTGCGGGTGGGCAGGCCTTCCCAGTCGCCGCGGGTGGCGACGGCGAACGCGGCGGTGGCGGTGGCGCGGTGCAGGCGCTGCTCGGGGGTGAGGCCGTCGAGTGTCCCGGAGAGGTAGCCGGCGGTGAAGGCGTCGCCGGCGCCGATGACGTCCACGACGGGCACTGGTCGTGCGGGGGCGTGGTGGGTGCCGTCACGGGTGGTGAGGGTGGCGCCGTCGCCGCCGCGGGTGATGACGACGTCCCGGGTGCCCTGGGCGAGGAGGGCGGCGACGGTGTTCGCCTCGTCGAGGGCGGGGTCGGGGGCGACGAGGTGGAGTTCGTCGGCGGAGGCGATGAGGATGTCGGCGCTGCGCGCCAGAGGCCGCAGGACCTGCCGGGCCTGGTCGTGGGTCCACAGGCGGGCGCGGTGGTTGACGTCGAGGCTGACGGTGATGCCCAGTTCGTTGGCCCGGACGGCCGCGGCCAGGACGGTTCGGGCGGCACCCGGGCCGAGTGCGGGGGTGATGCCGGTGAGGTGGAGGATGCGGGTGCCGGGGTTCAGGGCGGGCAGGACGTCGTCGGGGCTCAGGGCGGATCCGGCGGAATGCCTGCGGTGGTAGTGGACGGTGGCGAGGTCGCCGATGCCGTCCTCGCGCACCAGCAGGCCGGTGGGCCGGCCCCGGGTGTCGGCGCGGGTGTGGGTGGCGTCGACGCCTTCGGCGCGCAGGGTGCGCAGGATCAGGGCGCCGAAGGGGTCGGCGCCGACCCGGCCGACCCAGGCGGCGTGGTGGCCGAGACGGGCGAGGCCGATCGCGACGTTGGCCTCGGCCCCGGCGACGGACAGTTCCATGGGCGGGGCGAGTTTGATCGGGCCGGTGGCCCGCAGCGC
The DNA here is from genome assembly GCF_042722765.1 of Kitasatospora sp. NPDC058406. Lineage (NCBI taxonomy): Bacteria > Bacillati > Actinomycetota > Actinomycetes > Kitasatosporales > Streptomycetaceae > Kitasatospora > Kitasatospora sp. NPDC058406. The sequence continues at coordinate 7,484 of NZ_JBHXKE010000312.1, read as the reverse complement.
GGCCATCGCCTCCCCGACGGTCACCACCTCGGGAACAGCGACGGCGGGAACAGCGCGGGCGGGGGCAGGGGCGGGCGTGGTCATGCGGTCACCGCCCGGGTGAGGGCGGTGCGCCACTGTGCGGCGCGGGTGCGCAACGCGGTCTGGTCGCCGCCGTCGGCGGCGTCGCCGACCAGGGGCGCCCGCTCCGACGGCGACGGCTCCGGTGGCGAGGTAGGCGAGGGCGGCGGTGGCGTCGATGCCGCCGACGGGCACGAACGGCACGTCCGGGAACGGGGCGCGCAGCGCGTTCAAGTAGGCGGGGCCGCCGAACAGGGCGGGGAAGAGCTTGACGGCGAGGGCGCCTTGTCGGGTGGCCGCCATGACCTCGCTGGGTGTCAACGCGCCCATCAGAACGGGCAGTTCGGGCAGGTCGGGCACGAGGCCGGGGGTGACGAGGAAGGAGGCTCCGGCGTCGGCGGCACGGGCGGCGTCCTCGGCACTCAGCACGGTCCCCGCGCCCAGGAGCGCCTCGGGCCCGAGTTCGCGGCGGGCCTGGTCGATCACCCACAGGGCGTCGGTGGTGGTCAGGGACACCTCGGCGGCGGTGATGCCCTCCTCGGCGAGGGTCAGCACGGTTCGCAGCGCGGCGTCACGGTCACGCCCCCGCACGATCGCGAGGGTGCGGCAGGGCAACTCGGTCAGGATCACAGGGGTCTCCCCGTTGGTGGAACGGCCACAGGCGTCGGCGTCCGTGGGAGCCGGTCCCGCGCGTCATGGCCGCGTGCTCCGATGAGCCCTGCCTTTATAGTCGCCTAGCAGCCTAGTTGCCAAGAGCTTCGATGATGCCCTGCCGACGCCTCTCGAACACCGCTGCCCGCGCCATCCTTCGGGGGGCGCACGAGCCCGGGATCGTGGCGAGGGGTGCGCCGAGACCGGCGTCGACGCTGGATCCGCGCACCGGGGCACCCGTGACCGCCGGACCGACGCCCCAGGCCATGCGGCCCGGGGCGTCGGCGCGAGGCCCGGGACATGGCCGGCCGTCACGCCGAGCCGAGAGGCGCCGGGTCAGAATCCGAGGTCGCGACCGGTCTCCTCGATGTGGTCGGCCATGGCCTGGGCCGCGCGTTCGGGGTCGCCCGCGGTGATGGCGTCCAGGACGCGCCGGTGCGCCTCGATCGTGGTGCCTTGACCCTCGCCCCGCTGTTCGCGGCCGCGGTAGCTGGTGCGGCGCGCGTCGAGCAGGGCGCCGTTCATGGCGGCTAGGATGAACGAGAAGACCTCGGACGCGGCCAGGTCGGAGACCGCGTTGTGGAAGGCGAGGTCGGCCGCGATGAACGCCTCGGGGCTTGCTCCCGCGTCGAGCATGGTGTCCAGCGTGCGTTCGGCCTCCGCGGTGGAGCCGTGCCCGGCGGCGATGCGGGCCGCGGCGCGCCGGGCGAGTTCGCACTCGATCACCCGGCGGGTGTCGAGCAGGTCCCGCAGGGCCATCGACTTCTGGTTGAGCCGGAATTCGAGGATCTGGGTCAGGACGGCGGGCGACGGGGTCGCCACCCGCGCCCGCTTGCCCTGGCTGGAGACGAGGACACCCCGGGCGGTCAGGGTGCGGATCGCCTCGCGCACCGCGAGGCGATTGACACCGTGCCGTTCGGAGAGTTCGCCCTCGGCGGGAATCTCGTCGCCCGCGCGGAGTCGGCGCTGCTTGATCTCCTCGATGATCTCCCGTGCCACGGTGTCGCTCAGAGTCAGACGCTCGATCGTCATGCCGCCCACCCCGCTCCGGCGGTGTGCCCCGCGAGGCCGGCCCCGGGGGCGGCGGGAGGCGCGTCGGACGGCAGGAGTGGCGAGGGGAGACGATCAGCGTTCACCGGCGCCGTACTGCCACGACCGTTTCCGGGCGCGGCCGCGAAACGGCCGCCCGAGTCCCCGCCGCGCGATGCCCTCGGCGCGCGGCCCCCTTCGAGGTCCATGTTCATGCGCCCCTCCCTTTCCTCGGCTGCCGGTCGGATCCAGCATCAATGCTTGACAGCATAGCTGCTAAGCAACACTATCGAGCCCTGATTCACCAACGGCGGGCCCGAAACCATCCCGACCCAACCCCGCCGACCCGCCCCGGGCCTCGCGCCCGCAGGGATGTGAGTGGACCCGACATCGAGAAGGAGGGGTGGCGACCATGCTCCGGCAGCCCGCCGCACTACCCGCCCGCACGGCCACCACGGGTGGTGCGGCATGAGCCTCCTACGGAGTGCGACCTGGTGGGAGGACCCGGGCAAGGCCGGATTCATCGCCCGCCACCACATGCGCCAACTCGGCCTCACCCGCGACCAACTGTGCGACAAGCCGGTGGTGGGGATCTGCAACAGCTGGTCGGAGCTGACCCCCTGCAACGCCCACCTGCGGGTGCTGGCCGAGTCCGTGCGCCGTGGCATCACCGCCGCCGGCGGCCTCGCCCTCGAATTCCCGACCATGTCCATCGGCGAGCCGCTCATGCGGCCCACCTCCATGCTGTTCCGCAACCTGATGAGCATGGACGTCGAGGAGACCATCCGCGCCAACCCCCTGGACGCCGTCGTCCTGCTCGGCGGCTGCGACAAGACCTTGCCCGCCCAGCTCATGGGAGCGGTCAGCGTCGACCTGCCCGCCATCGCCCTGTCCGGCGGCCCGATGCTCACCGGCCGCTTCCGCGGCAACACGGTGGGATCCGGCACCGACATCTGGCGCATGAGCGAGGACCGGCGCGCCGGACGCGTCACGGAGGCCGACTTCGAGGAGTTCGAGGGCTGCCTGGCCCGCTCCGCCGGGCACTGCATGACCATGGGCACCGCCTCCACCATGGGCTGTGTCACCGAGGCCCTCGGCCTCTCCCTGCCCGGTGCGGCCGCCCTGCCCGCGGTCGACGCTCGCCGCGCCCAGCTCGCCGAGCAGTCCGGCGCCCGCGCCGTCGAACTCGCCCGCGAGGGCCTGCGCCCCTCCCACATCCTCACCCGTGAGGCGTTCACCAACGCCGTCGCCGTCAACACCGCCATCGGCGGCTCGACCAACGCCGTGCTGCACCTGCTCGCGATCGCCGGCCGCGCCGGCCTGCCGCTCGGCCTCGACGACTTCGACGCGGTCGGCCGCACCGTCCCGTTGCTCGCCGACCTGATGCCCAGCGGCCGCTTCCTGATGGAGGACTTCGCCTACGCCGGCGGCCTGCCCGCCCTGATGACCGAACTCGGCGACCTCCTCGACCACACGGCGCTCACCGTCACCGGCCGCACCCTCGGCGACAACCTCCAGGGCCACCAGGTCTGGAACCGCGACGTCATCCACACCCTCGACGACCCCGTGCAACCCGCCGACAGCGGCACCGCCGTCCTGCGCGGCAACCTCGCCCCCCGCGGCGCGGTCGTCAAACAGTCCGCCGCCTCACCCCGCCTCCTGCGCCACCGCGGCCCCGCCCTGGTCTTCGACACCATCGACGACTACCTGCGCGCCGCCGACGACCCCGACCTGCCGGTCGACGCCGACACCGTCCTCGTCGTGCGCAACCTCGGCCCCCGCGGCTACCCGGGCATGCCCGAACTCGGCAACCTCCCACTGCCCGCGAAACTGCTCGCCCAAGGAGTCGACGACATGGTCCGCATCTCCGACGCCCGGATGAGCGGCACCGCGTACGGCACCGTCGTCCTTCACGTGGCACCGGAGGCCGCGGTCGGCGGACCGCTCGCCCTGGTCCGCACCGGCGACACCGTAGAACTCGACGTGCCGGCCCGCACCCTGCACCTCGACGTCGACGACGACGAACTCGCCGCCCGCCGCACCGAGTGGACCCCGCCGGCCCGGGCGGGCGAGCGCGGCTGGACCCGCCTCTACGTCGACCACGTCCTGCAGGCCGACCAGGGCGCGGACCTCGACTTCCTCGTCGGCGGATCCGGCGACTGCCCCGCGAAGGCGCCCTTCTGATGACAGCCGATCTGCTCCGCGGCGTCATGCCGGTCCTCGAAGTACCGTTCACCGCGGACGGCGGCCTCGACCCCGACGGCTTCGACCGCACAGTGCGCCACGTCCTCGCCACCGGCGTCACCGCCGTCATGTTCCCCGGATTCGCCAGCGAGTTCCACAAACTCACCGACGACGAACGCGCCCTGCTCACCCACCGCCTGCTCGACATCACCACCCCCCGGCCCGACGTCGCCGCCGTCATCTCGATCCCCGACCACGCCACCCGCGTCGCCGTCGACCGCGCCACCGCCGCCGTCGCCGCCGGCGCCGACGCGATCAACCTGCTCCCACCCCACTTCCTCGGCCCGCCCCCCGCCGAAGTGCACCGCCACGTCACCGCCGTCCTGACCGCCGTCGCCCCCACCCCCGTCATCCTCCAGTACGCGCCCGCCCAGACCGGATCGGCCTTCACCGCGCGGGCCCTGCGCGACCTCGCGGCCGAGCACCCCAACCTGGCCGCCGTGAAGATCGAGACGGCGCTGCCCGGCCGACTGGCCGAAGACCTCGCCGCCGGAACACCCGCCCTGCGCTCCTTCGTCGGCTACGCCGGACTGCAGCTGGCCGACGCCCTGCGGCGCGGCGTCGCCGGGGTCCAGCCCGGCTGCTCGTTCACCGAGGTCTACCAGCGCATCTGGCGGCTGTGGCACGACGGCGACCAGGCCGACGCGCTCGCCCTGCACGCGAGACTCGTCCCCTACCTGGCCTACTGGATGCAGGAGGTCGAACTGATCATCATGGTGGAAAAGCACATCTCGGCCCGCCGCGGGCTCATCGACCACCCGCACTGCCGCCACCCCGCCCGCAGTCTCGACCCGCACGAGAGGGCCGGCGTCGACCGGTTCCTCGCAGAGTTCGACGACATCCTGCGGCCCCTCTGACACCGGAGCCGACCATGATCGACCTCACCGGCCGTGCCGTCCTCGTCACCGGCGCCGCACGCGGCATCGGCGCGGCCATCGCCGAGGCCGCGGCCCACGCCGGCGCCCGCGTCGGACTGCTCGACATCGACGCCGACCGTCTGCGCCACACCGCCCACCGCATCGGCCCCGCGGCCGCCTGGGCGGTCTGCGACATCACCCACGAGGACCAGATCGCCGACGCCGTCGCCGCACTGCGCGAGGAACTCGGCCCGGCCACCGGACTGGTCAACAACGCCGGACGCAACGCCTACGCCGACCCCCTCACCATGACCACCGACCAGTGGGACGAAGTGTTCGGCGTCGACCTCAAGAGCGCCTGGCTGATGGCCCGCGCAGTCCTGCCCGACATGTTGACCGCCGGCCACGGCTCCATCGTCAACATCGCCTCCATGCACGCCACCCTCACCTGCCCCGGCATGTTTCCCTACGCCGCCGCCAAATCCGGACTCGTCGGCCTCACCCGCTCCCTCGCCCTCGAAACCGGACCCCACGGCGTCAGAGTGAACGCCGTCAGCCCCGGCTACATCGAAACCGACCTCCTCACCGAGTACTTCGACCGGGAACCACCACAAGTCCGCCAGGCCGCCACCGACAAACACATCCTCGGACGCCTCGGCTCACCCCACGACGTCGCCACCGTCGTCACCTTCCTCCTCTCCGACGCCGCCGCCTTCGTCACCGCCGCCGACTGGGCCGTCGACGGCGGCGTCTCCGCCCGCTTCACCTGACCCACCAAACCCCGATGAAGTCGACCCGAGGAGCCGCCCGCGCCAACCCGCCCCCCACCCACGCCGACCGTGGCACGCTCGGCAGCTGATCGCCGCGCCCACACACCGACCGATCCGCGCCCGGGAGCGCAGCCGCGAACGGTTTCCCGTAGACACCCAACGACAGCGGGCCGCACCCTGGCCGCACGGTCGGAGGCATCGTGCGACGCCACGACGCCCGCCACCGCGAAACGCCTGCGCCGCCGACACACGCCCGCAGCAAAGCGGCAGCAGGAACCGGTCCAACCGACGCGCCAGGCCGGCGCCGCCTTCGTCGGACCGGAGAACGGATACCGCTTCGTCGCCGATACCTCCTCGCAGCCCGGGCAGTGTCGGCGACGGTTGAACCAGTTTCACCCGACACCGACAGGTGTCGACCCCGGCCGCCCGTGAGCGGAGAAACAGCGACCACGGCGGGATGCATGACGCGCTCGCTGTCGACGGGAGGGCTGCTGAAACAAACCCGCACATACCGCCATCGCTGTCGATCCGATCGGTGAGTCACACGCCTTCGAGACCGGACAAACCGGTGGCACGCCTCGACGATTCCGTACCCAACCCACCAGCGGCTTCGACACGGAGCGTTCTTCGTCGCCGTCCAGGGGACCGGCAAGCCGATCCCGCGCCGGGGCGCATTCGTATCGGGCGGGTGGCGGGCAGCTCCCCACCGGCCCGCCGGGACCGTCGCGCTGGGGGGTCTCGTCTCTGAGAGGTTCCGACGAAATGCGAATACCCGCGTTCCAGGTATTGCCATCCGTACCGGATGCCCCCTAAATCTACCTAGCAGCCTAGTTGCTACGAAGGGAAAGACAGTGTCGTCTCCTGACCCCCACACCCCCGCCCGCGCCGCCGACACGGCCCCGACGGGCATCTCCCGCCGCGGCATCCTCAAGAGCATGGTCGCCGCCGGCCTGCTCGCCGCCGTCGCCGGCACCGGCGACTTCTTCACCGCCGCACCAGCGGCCGCCGCCACGACCACCGCACTGCCCGTCATCCCCCCGCTGCCCGACACCGTCTCCGGTGTGGCCACCCCGCGCATCCCCCTCACCTCCGGCTGGCGCTACACCACCACCCCGCCCCCCTCCTTCTGGACGACCGCCACCAACACCTCCTCCTGGACGGCAGTCAACGTCCCAGGCGAACCCGCCATGCAGGGCCAGACCGTGCCTTCCAATCAGGAGTGCGCGTACTCCGTAAAGGTGGGCGTGCCGGCCGACTACGCCGGGCGCACGATCATGCTGCGCTTCGACGGCGTCTACAGCTACGCCCGCCTGTGGGTCAACGGAACCCTGGTAACCACCCACGACGGCGGCTTCACCACCTGGTACGCCGACATCACCGCGCTCGTCACACCGGGCCAACAGGCCACCGTGACCGTCGGCGTCACCGACCGGCCGAGCAGTATCGCGGGCCAGTCCGGCTACGCCAAGCACAACATCGGCGGGATCCTGCGCGACGTGACCCTCGTGGCACTGCCGGCCTCCCACCTCACCCGACTGCACACCGACACGACGTTCGACACCTCCTACACCAACGCAACCCTGACGGTAACCGCCGCCGCCGCGCTGGCGGCGGGAAAGACCGGAAACGTCGCGCTGACGCTCACGGACCCGGCCGGCCAGCCCGTCCCCCTCACCCCCGCCAGCATCACCCTGACCGGGGCGGCACCCCAGAAGGCGGTGGCGATCCCGGTCAACACCCCCCGCAAGTGGGACGCGGAGCATCCCAACCTGTACACCCTAAGAAGACATCTCATTTGGATAGCCGTCGGGTGCAGATGAGGGCTGCGGCGATGCTGGCGAAGGCTGCGAAGTGGTCGGCCTTGCGTTCGTAG
>NZ_JBHXKE010000311.1:0-8912 GCF_042722765.1 Kitasatospora sp. NPDC058406 | reverse complement strand
GCCGGCCCCGGTTCCCCCCCACCGGGGGGGGGGGGGCGCCCCCGCGGACCCCCCCCGCCCGGCCCGGGCCTCCGCGCCCGGGCCGGGCCACCCCGCCAGGCGGGGTACCACCGCACCGCTCCGAGTCGTGAGGTGAACCCGTGTCACTGCTCTCCAGCGTCACTTGCCCGGCGGACCTGCGAAGACTCCCGGCCGCCGAACTGCCCCGGCTCGCCGACGAGATCCGCGACTTCCTGATCGACGCCGTCACCAGGACCGGCGGCCACCTCGGCCCGAACCTCGGGGTGGTCGAACTGACGATCGCCCTCCACCGGGCCTTCGACTCCCCGTACGACCGGATCGTCTGGGACACCGGCCACCAGAGCTACGTCCACAAACTGCTCACCGGTCGCCAGGACTTCTCGAAACTCCGCTCCAGGGGCGGACTCTCCGGTTACCCCTCGCGGGCGGAATCCGAACACGACCTGGTCGAGAACTCGCACGCCTCGACCGCCCTCTCCTACGCCGACGGCCTCGCCAAGGCCGCCCAGCTGCTCGGCGAGCACGACCGGAGCACCGTCGCGGTGATCGGCGACGGCGCCCTCACCGGCGGCCTCGCCTGGGAGGCGCTCAACAACATCGCCGACGCCAAGGACCGGCCGCTGGTCATCGTCGTCAACGACAACGAGCGCTCCTACGCGCGCACCATCGGCGGCCTCGCCAACCACCTCGCCACGCTGCGCACCACGCAGGGCTACGAGCGGTTCCTCTCCTGGGGCAAGGACGCGCTGCAGCGCACCCCGGTCGTGGGCCAGCCGATCTTCGACGCGCTGCACGGCGCCAAGAAGGGGTTCAAGGACGCCTTCGCGCCGCAGGGCATGTTCGAGGACCTCGGGCTCAAGTACCTCGGCCCGATCGACGGCCACGACCTGGCGGCCCTGGAGTCGGCCTTCACCAAGGCCCGCGGCTTCGGCGGCCCCGTGATCGTGCACTGCCTGACGGTCAAGGGCCGCGGCTACCGGCCCGCCGAACAGGACGAGGCGGACCGCTTCCACGCGGTCAACCCGATCGACCCCTACACCTGCCTGCCGATCTCGCCCAGCGGCGGGGTCTCCTGGACGTCCGTCTTCGGCGAGGAGATGCTCGCCATCGGCGCGGAGCGTCCGGACGTGGTGGCGATCACCGCCGCCATGCTCCAGCCGGTCGGGCTGGCCAAGTTCGCCAAGGCCCACCCGGAGCGGACCTTCGACGTCGGCATCGCCGAGCAGCACGCCGTCACCAGCGCCGCCGGCCTGGCCACCGGCGGGCTCCACCCGGTGGTGGCGGTGTACGCGACCTTCCTGAACCGCGCCTTCGACCAGGTGCTGATGGACGTCGCCCTGCACCGGCTGGGCGTCACCTTCGTGCTGGACCGCTCCGGGGTGACCGGGCCGGACGGCGCCTCGCACAACGGCATGTGGGACATGTCGATCCTCCAGGTCGTCCCCGGCCTGCGGCTCGCCGCCCCGCGCGACGCCGACGAACTCCGCGTCCAACTGCGCGAGGCGGTCGAGGTCGCGGACGCCCCGACCGTGGTCCGCTTCCCGAAGGGGACCGTCGGTCCGGCCCTCCCGGCGGTCGAGCGGATCGGCGGCGTGGACGTCCTGCTGCGGACCGCCGAGCAGCCGGAGATCCTGCTGGTCGCGGTCGGCACCACGGCCGCCGCCGTACTGGACGCCGCCCGGCTGCTGCTCGCCGAGGGGTTCACCGCGACCGTGGTCGACCCGCGCTGGGTCAAACCGGTCGACCCGGCGTTGCCGGCCCTCGCCGCCGGGCACCGGCTGGTCGTCACCGTCGAGGACAACGGGCGCACCGGAGGGGTCGGCACGGCCGTCGCCCAGGCACTGCGCGACGCCGACGTGGACGTCCCGGTCCGGGTGCTCGGACTGCCGCAGGAGTTCCTCGGGCACGCCGCCCGCGGCGAGATCCTGGAGGAGACCGGCCTGACCGGTACCGGGGTCGCCGCCCAGACCGCCGCCTTCGCCAAGAACCTGCTACGGGCCAGAGGACTACCGAACCGAGGAGCGAACCAGCACCATGCCGGCTGACCCCGACGACCGCACCGAAGCGCGCTTCGACCTCGCCGCCCTGCTCGCCGAGCGCGGCGGCGAGCGGTACGAGCTGCAGAGCCGCTACCTCAATCCGCAGCTGTCGCGGATGCTGCACACCATCGGCTTCGACAAGTTCTACGAGCGTGCCAAGGGACAGTACTTCTACGACGCCGAGGGCAACGAGTACCTCGACATGCTCGCCGGCTTCGGCATCTTCGCGCTCGGCCGGCACCACCCGGTGGTCCGCTCGGCGATCCAGCAGGTGATGGACCTCGACCTGCCCGACCTGGTCCGTTTCGACTGCTCGCCGCTGCCCGGTCTGCTGGCCGAGCGGCTGTTGTCCCACACGCCCGGACTGGACCGGGTCTTCTTCGGCAACAGCGGCACCGAAGCGGTGGAGACGGCGCTCAAGTTCGCCCGGTACGCCACTGGCCGGAAACGGGTCCTCTTCGCCGACCACGCCTTCCACGGGCTGACCACGGGTTCACTCTCGGTCAACGGCGAGGGTGGCTTCCGCAAGGGCTTCGACCCGCTGCTCCCGGACACCGCCGTCCCGCTCGGGGACCTGGGGGCGCTGGCCAAGGAGCTGAAGCGGGGCGACGTCGCGGCCCTGATCGTCGAGCCGATCCAGGGCAAGGGCGTGCAGGCGCCCCCGCCCGGCTGGCTCCGCGCGGCCCAGGAGCTGCTGCACGAGCACAGGGCGCTGCTGATCTGCGACGAGGTGCAGACCGGCATCGGACGCACCGGCGACTTCTTCGCCTACCAGTACGAGGAGGGCGTGCTGCCCGACCTGGTCTGCGCGGCCAAGGCGCTCTCCGGCGGCTATGTGCCGGTCGGCGCGACGCTCGGCAAGAGCTGGATCTTCGAGAAGGTGTACTCCTCGATGGACCGGGTGCTGGTCCACTCGGCCAGCTTCGGGTCCAACGCGCAGGCGATGGCGGCCGGGCTGGCGACCCTGGAGGTCGTCCGGGACGAGCAGGTGGTGGAGAACGCCGCCAAGGTGGGCGAGTACTTCCGGGGGCGGCTGACGGCGCTCGTCGACACGTACGAGCTGCTCGCCGAGGTGCGCGGGCGCGGTCTGATGATCGGCATCGAGTTCGGCCGACCGAAGTCGCTGAAGCTGCGGACCGGCTGGACGGCGCTGCAGGCGGCCCGCAAGGGGCTGTTCGCCCAGATGGTGGTCGTGCCGCTGCTGCAGCGGCACCGGATCCTCACCCAGGTGTCCGGCGACCACCTGGAGGTGATCAAGCTGATCCCGCCGCTGATCATCACCGAACGGGACGTCGACCGCTTCATGGACGCGTTCACCGAGGTGATGGACGACGCGCACCGGGGGAGCGGTCTGATGTGGGACTTCGGGCGGACCCTGGTGAAACAGGCGGTCTCCAACCGCTGAGCGGTCCGGCCGGTCCGCGCGGCCGGTCCTGACAGTGGGTCCGTGCGGCCGGCCCGTGCTGCCGGTCCGTGCGGCCGGGGAGGTCGGGCGTCGGGGTGTGGGGGGATCGGGAGGCCGGGCGTGCCGGCTTCCCACTCCGTGGGAGGCACCGCCTCAGAGCTCGGTCCGGCGGCGCCGGATCACGACGACGAGATCGACGACGGCGAACAGCGTGAGGACTCCGCAGGCCACGGCGAACCCGGTCAGGGTGGACCGGCTCGGCGCGCCGAACTCCGGGGCGTTCGCGGCCCAGACCGCGAAGCCCACGGTGGCCAGGGCGAACAACGGGGTGAAGGTCAACGAGAGCAGGTAGCGCAGCCGGAGGGCACTGCGGGCGGTGGCGGGCTCGGTGCCGCTGCGCCACCGGCGCGGGGCGGTGGTGGGCATCCGCGGTCACCTCCCGGGTCGGCCGCCGGTGCCGGCCACCGGCGCCTGCCGTCGGTACGGGTCCTCGTACGGCGGTCTACGATTCCAGCGTACGTCCGGGATGCGAGCCGGGGAGGGGCGATGACGGACGCCGACGCGGAAGGTTACGCGGGGCTGCGGGTGGAACGGGCCGAGGAACTGGCCCGGAGGCACGGATGGGCCTCGGTGCGGGTCATGGCGCAGGGAGCGGCGATGACCATGGACTACCGGGAGGGGCGGCTCAACCTCGCGGTGCGCGACGGGGTGGTGGTGCGCAGCTGGGAGGGGTAGCCGGGACGTCCCGGCCGGCCCCGCCGGGCCCGGTCCTCGCCGGCGGCCGGCCGAGGCGCCGCTCGACGGCGAGGACCAGCGGTTCCAGCAGGGGGAGCGAGAGCAGGACGAGCAGGCCGGCCGCCCAGCCGGCCAGCACGTCCGTCACCCAGTGGGTCCCCAGGTAGACGGTGGTGAGCCCGACCGAGCAGGCGGTGGCGCCGGCGAGCACCGCCCCGGTGCGGCGCCACCGGCCCGCGAGGTAGGCGAGCACGCCCCAGGTGACCACGGCGTTGGCGGTGTGTCCGGAGGGGAATATGGTGCCGCCGGAGAAGAGCTCGGGCGAACCGACGTAGTGGGCGTAGTGCGGGCCCAGCCGGCCCGTGACGATCTTGACCGTGCCGACCGTGAGGTTGAGCAGCAGCAGCGCGGCGCCCGTCACCAGCAGCGGGCGGATCCGGCCGAGCCGGCGGGCGCGCCAGCCGATCCAGGCGAGTACGGCGACGGCGGACGGGCCGCGCTGGCCGGCCACCACCCAGTTGTCCAGCAGTGGCTCCGGCCCTGGCCAGCGTTCGTGGGGTCGGGCCAGACGGACCGCCCAGTCCAGGTCGACCAGGGCGGTGTCGAGCAGCACCCCGGCGACGACGAGCAGGTAGCCGAGGCCGGTGAGGCCCAGCAGGACGGTCTGCCGACGGCCGAGCGGCGGCTGCGGGGACGGGCGGGCGGCGGGCCCGCGGGTGGTGCGCAGGCCCCGGCGGCGGGTGGTGGTCGGGTACTCCGGGAGTTCACTCGGCGCGTGCACGCCGGTGACCATACCCACCGCGTCCGGGTGATTCCCGGCGGAATTCGGAATTCTCCGACAAAGCCGTGAAGCGATGAAAACCGCAGTATTGGGGGCCGGTTTTCCGACGATTTCGGTTCGAATGCCCGTCCGGTCGTCGCACGGGATTTCCCTGGTGCCGGGAAAACGGACGGAGCGGGAGACCGGGTCGAGCCGGTTCCCACTCCGTGGTAACCCTGGGTAGGTCCGGTGCTCAGTCGAGCGGGCCGCCCGCGACGTAGACGACCTGGCCGGAGACGAATCCGGCCGCCTCGCCAGCGAAGAACGAGACGGCGTGCGCCACGTCCTCGGGCACGCCGACCCGCTGGACCGGGATCTGTGAGGCGGCGGCGCGCTTGAAGTCCTCGAAGTCCATGCCGACCCGGGCGGCGGTGGCCGCGGTCATGTCGGTGGCGATGAATCCGGGGGCCACCGCGTTGGCGGTGATGCCGAACTTGCCCAGTTCGATCGCGAGGGTCTTGGTGAAGCCCTGCAGACCGGCCTTGGCGGCCGAGTAGTTGGCCTGGCCGCGGTTGCCCTGGGCCGAGGAGGAGGACAGGTTGACGATCCGGCCGAAGCCGGCATCGACCATGTGCTTCTGGACCGCGCGGGTCATCAGGAAGGCGCCGCGCAGGTGCACGTTCATGACCGTGTCCCAGTCGGACTCGGTCATCTTGAAGAGCAGGTTGTCGCGGAGTACGCCCGCGTTGTTGACCAGGACGACCGGGGGACCGAGTTCGGCGACGATCCGGTCGACCGCGGCCTGGACCTGTCCGGCGTCCGAGACGTCGGCGCCGACGGCGACGGCGCGACCGCCCGCGGCGGTGATCCGGTCCACGGTCTCCCGGCCGGCGGCCTCCTGGAGGTCGAGGACGGCCACGGCGTAGCCGTCGGCGGCCAGCCGGAGGGCGGTGGCGGCCCCCAGGCCGCGCGCGGCGCCGGTGACGACGGCGACCCGGGGTGCGGTGGTCTGCTCGGTCATGCTCACTCTCGTCTCTCTCGGATCTCGCTCGCGATCTCCCAGGGATCTCCCAGGGATCTCCCAGGCGGCACTCGGGGACCTCCGGGGGTCGTGCGGAGCGCCCGGGGAGGACGGGGGCCGTCGAGGTGGCCACACCCTACCGGTGAGTAGGGGGTGCGGCCAGGGCCGAAGGCGCAGGTGACCGAGGGTAAGGACCGACCGGTCGGCTTTCTCCTGCGAACGGGTTACTGCCGGGTCGGCGCGGCGCGTAAATATGCCAATGTTGCCGAACCTGCGTCTACTATCCGCCCCTGCCTGCCAGCGAGGGCCCGCCGTTTGTATAGTGTCCGCCAGCAGCCACCGGCTGCACGGCTGGAGCGCCCTCCCTCATAGCGGGACGCCCACTCGCCGTTACTGCCCCACCCGGGTGTCCCACACACACCGGGTGTGACATCGGGACGGATACATGGTGCTGGGGGAGATCCCGACGACCCGTGTGTCCGCGCGACTGCAGCAGTCGCCCGGACACCTGATCCGCGTTGCACAGCAGGTCCACACCCGTCTGTGGTCCGAACACGTCGGAGCCGATCTCACGGCTCCGCAGTTCGCGGTCCTGCTGGTTCTCGCCCTCGAACCGGGCGCTGACCAGCGAACGGTCGGAGAGCGTGCTTCGCTCGACAAGGCCACGATGGCCGAGATGGTCGCCCGGTTGGTCCGGCGCGGCCTCGTACTGCGGCGCCGAGACCCGGCCGACGGCCGGCGCAAGCTGCTCGCTCTCTCGCAGAGCGGCGCCCAGGCTGTCCGGGAGGCCACCGGCGGGGTGGTCCGCGTGCAGCGCACGCTCTTCGAGCCGCTGACTCCGGAGGAGCAGCTGGAGATCGTCCGTGTGATGGCCAAGATAGCCAGGCTGGAACCGGCTCAGGTCGCCGTCCTCACGGACGCGCGACCGATGCTGGACGCCCAGCGGGCGATCGGCTACCTCATCCGGGTGAGCCAGCAGGTGCACACCAAGCTCTGGACGGAGCACGTCGGTTCGGAGCTCACGGCGCCGCAGTACGCGGTGCTGGACGCTCTGGAGCTGGAGCCGGGCGCCGACCAGCGGACGGTCGGCGAGCTGGCCTCGCTGGACAAGGCCACGATGGCCGAGATGGTCAGCCGGCTGGTCCGGCGCGGCCTGGTCCAGCGTCGCCGCGACCCCTCGGACGGACGGCGCAACCTGCTCTCGCTCTCACCGGCGGGGCAGGACCTGCTGCACCGCTCGGCCGCGGGCGTGGCGCAGGTCCAGCTGCTGCTGCTGTCTCCGCTGGAGGAGCACGAGCACGAGGCGGCGCTGGCGCTGATCGCCAAGGCGGCCAGGCTGTAGCTTTCGCTTCGAGCTTCAGCCAAAACGATTCGCCAACGGATCGGAGGCCGTCGACGGTTCGTGGTTCGTGCAGGTCGACGCGGCGCAGGCCGCCTTCCCTGAAGAGGGGGAGGCGGCCTGCGCCGTCGGCGGCACCCTGCGGGGCGCCGGACCGGGAACGGTCAGTTCCAGTCGAACTCCTGCGGGTCCGGACCGATCCGCTTGCCGGTGGCGATGCCCGCGACGGCCGCGAGGTCGTCGGCGTCCAGCTCGAAGCCGCCGACGTCGAGGTTCTCCTTGATCCGCGACGGGGTGACCGACTTCGGGATCGCGATGATGCCGCTCTGCAGGTGCCAGCGGAGCACCACCTGGGCGACGGTGCGCCCGTGCTTGCCGGCGATCCGCGCCAGGGCCGGCTCGGCGAGCAGATCCTTGCCCTGACCCAGCGGGCTCCAGGCCTCGGTGGCGATGCCGTGCTCCGCGTGGAAGGCGCGCAGCTCCTCCTGCGGGAAGTACGGGTGCAGCTCGACCTGGTTCAGTGCCGGCACCACCGAGGCCTCGTCGAGCAGGCGGGTGAGCTGCTCGGCCCCGAAGTTGGAGACGCCGATCGACTTCGCCCGGCCGTCGGCGCGCAGCTGCTCCAGCGCCTTCCAGACGTTGAGGTAGCTGCCGTGCATCGGGCGGGGCCAGTGGATCAGGTAGAGGTCGACGTAGTCGAGGCCCAGCCGGTCCAGCGACGCGTCGAACTCGCGCAGCACCGCGTCCCGGCCCTGCTCGCCGGACCAGTCGCGGGTGCCGGAGTTCCACAGCTTGGTGGTGATGTAGAGGTCCTCGCGGGCCAGACCGCCGGCGAGCGCCTCGGTGACCGCCTGGCCGGTGCCGGTCTCGTTCTCGTAGACCGCGGCGGTGTCGATCGAGCGGTAGCCGGACTCGAGCGCGGCGCGGACGGCGGGGGTGGCCTCCGCGTCCGGCACCTGCCAGACCCCGAAGCCGAGCTGGGGGATCTGCGAGCCGTCGTTGAGGGTGACAGTGGGGATGTTGCTCACGGGAAGGAGTGCCCTCTCCTGGTCGTCCATGGGGTTCCGATGGGGGCAACCTGCGGGGTGCCGGGAATGTTCCCGGCGCCCCAAAGAATTTTCCGACGCCTGGTACCGGCGTGCGCATCGGCTGTCCGGCGGCTGTCCGGCGGCTGCGCGACGGCCACGTGGCCGGCCGCGTGACCGGCCGCGCGGCGGGGCCTGCGCCCGTCGGGGTGCGGCAGACCGCCGGAAAACCTGTTGCGTGGGTCACATCCGGGTTGGCAGTCTCGCTGCCATGACCTCCTGACCGACCCCGGGCCGTGACCGCACCGGCCCCTCCGAGCCCTCCGCCCGCACCGCCTCCGCAACGGAGCGTCATGCCGCTCGAAACCCTCCCCCTGGCCGACCCCGGCCGCCCCGACCTCACCTCCCCGCTCGCCTTCCTGCGCTGGCTCCAACGCGGCCAGCGACGCGGGCAGGTGCTCGCCACCTGCTGGTCGCTGCTGGAGATGGGCGGCCAGGCGGCCCTGCCGGTCCCGGTCGGCCTGGGCATCCAGGCCGCCGTCGACGGCGACGCCGCCGGCCTCTGGC
>NZ_JBHXKE010000310.1:0-8913 GCF_042722765.1 Kitasatospora sp. NPDC058406 | reverse complement strand
GGCGGACGCGGGGCCGGGGCCGTCGTCGAAGGTGAGCGCGACCGTGCGGCCACCGTGCGCGGTGGTTTGGACCAGCGCGGCCGGCTTCGCCGGGGCGGCCGGGGGCGTCGCCTTCACTGAGCCGGAGGCGGACCCGGTGGGGAGGGGGCTCGGTACAGCCCCGTGGGAGGGCGCCCCGGGAGTCCTGGGTGCCCCGCTCGCCGGTGCGGCGCCGGCCGTCCTCGGGGCCATGTGTAGTCCGAGCATGCCGCCCTGTGCCGTGCCACAACCGGTGACCGCGGCGACGAGCAGGGCGGCGCAGGCCGTCCGCAGGCCACCGCGCCGGGCGCAGACCCTCGAGGGGCGGCGCGAACGGGCCCGCCGCGACGGCGCCGACCTGCCGGTGCTGTCGGTGCCGTCGACGGCAGGAGTGTCCGAGCCGGAGCCGGAGCAGGCGGCGACCGTCTGGAGGACGACGAGTTCGGCGGTGGCGATCAGCACCGTCCTGCGCGTGAGATGGAACATGCTCTTCCCCTTGGGAGTTTGGCCGGGTGGCGGGGCGGCCCGCAGAGCCGGGCAACGTCCGTCACCACGCCGGTCGACATCGGATGGGTCGGGTGGGATCTCCTGGTCGGCATGTCGTGCGAACGAAGAGGCCTCAGAGGCACCGGAGTTCGCCGAAATGCATCACATGGAAGAAGAGCCCGCGGGCCCCGACCGCACCCGCCCTGTCACAGGCCTGTGACACCGCCGCGACCGACCCGCCACAAGCGCCCCGTCCCGCGAGCCGACCCGTCGGAGGGGTCGCGCCGCGCCCTTGCGATCGATCCAGGGCCCGGTTGGCGGGTCGCCCGCCTGATGAGGACTGAGCCTTCCCCCGGGACGTGGACACCGGAGTTTCATGCGGCCAGGGTGATCTTACGGGACGTCGCCGTCTGCTGTTCGAACTGGACTTGGCTGAGGTAGCCCAGCGTGGAGTGGCGACGGCGGTGGTTGTAGAACGAGACCCGACGGAATACGTCCGGCCTCGCCTGTTGCTGGCTGGCCCAGCGCTCTCCGTGTATCAACTCTCGCTTCAGCGAGGCGAAGAAGCTCTCCGCGGCGGCGTAGTCATAGCTTGAGCCGACCTTCCCCATGCTCCGCCGGATCCGGTGGCGCCGACGGAGTCCGGCGAACTCGGCCGATCCGTATTGGGCGAGTTCAACCGGTCGTTGCAACACCGGGCTGTTGTCGTGAGCGTAGCTGCCCACCGGCACGGCCTCGGCCGCCGCCCGGTCGGCACGCTCCCGGCGACGGGTGAATCGAGGTTCTGGATCAATTTCCGGATGCTGTTGGTGATCTTCACTGGCGCGAGTGGTGTTGTCGCCTTTCGGCTGATTGTGCCCGTGCCTGTCTGCTGTCCTGGCCTGGAGATCGGGCGGATCAGAGGGGTGGACTGCGGTGGCGATGGGTTCATGGTCCGGGCGGGAGATCCCGCCGCTGACCGCACGGATGGCACGGGCGAGCAATCCTCGGGGCACAGCTGCGATGTGGGTGCGAGATCATCTGGACGGGCTGTTCACGGACGATGATTTCGCCGACTGGTATCCCACTGACGGACGTCGTGGCCTGTCACCGGCACGACTGGCGCTGGTGTCGGTGCTGCAGTACGCGCAGAACCTCACCGACCGTCAGGCCGCCGAGGCAGTCCGGTGTCGTCTGGACTGGAAATTACTGCCTGGGGATGGAGTTGGACGATCCGGGCTTCGATTTCTCGGTGCTCAGCGCGTTCCGTGACCGGATGGCCCAGGGCGATCGGGCCGACCGGTTGCTGACTGTAATGGTGGACCGGCTGGCGGAGGCGGGGCTGGTCAAACGACGCGGGCGGCAGCGGACCGACTCCACCCACGTCCTGGCGGCGGTGCGGCGCCTGGACCGCATCGAGCTGGTCGGCGAGACCCTGCGCGCGGCCCTGGAGGAACTGGCCGCATCGGACGAGGACTGGATATCCGCCCTGGTCACGGACGAGTGGGCCCGGCGTTACGGCCGGCCGGTCCGCTACGACCGGTTGCCCAAGGAGACGAACGAGCGCAAGCAGTACGCGCTCACGGTCGGTGAGGACGGCATGCGCCTGTTCCAGGCCCTCCTCGCCCCTGACGCTCCGGCCCGGCTGAGGTGGTTGCCCAAGGTCGAGGTGATGCGGCAGGTCTGGCTCCAGCAGTACTGGTACGACGAACACGGTGGTCTGTGCTGGCGCGGGCCCGAGCAGACCCGCGACCGGCTGAGCCGGCGCCACAGTCCTCGGCGATCGACGTCCGCGGAGGCCTCCGACGGGCGGCCCGACCCCGCCTGCGCCAGGGTGCCGTGGTCGTCGGTGGAGATCGTCTCTCCCCACGATCCGCAGGCCCGCTTCAGCCACAAGCCCGGCAAGGCTGAGTGGGTCGGCTACAAGGACCACCAGACCGAGACCTGCGACACCGGCCTGCCGAATGTGATCGTGCACGTCGCCACCACGCCGGCACCCGAGCAGGACATCGACGCCCTGGAACGGATCCACCGCGACCTCGCCGCACGCGATCTGGCGCCGGCCGAGCATCTGGTCGACGGCGGATACACCAGCCCCGCCACCATCCACCGGGCCAGGACCGAGTACGGAATCGACCTGGTCGGCCCGGTCCGGCTCCCACCCCGCTCGCGGGCACTCCCGGGCTTCGACAAGGAAGAGTTCCATCCCAACTGGGAGGAAAGAACGCTTACTTGTCCCAATGGCGCCACCAGCCCGCCCTGGAAACCGACCCTCGCCGACGGACAGCCACGCCTGTCGGTTCTCTTCCCCCGCGCTGTCTGCCGGGCCTGCGACGACCGCCCGAAGTGCACCGGAAACGTCGATGGCAAAGGCCGCCACGTCCTGCTTCTGCCACAGCCTCTGCAGGAGATCCAAAACCGCGTCAGGAAAGAGCAGAAGACCAGGGCCTGGCAGGACCGATACGCCATGAGAGCCGGCTGCGAGACCACCGTCTCGGAGACGGTGCACGCCCATGGCCTGCGAAATTGCCGTTATCGCGGCACCGCGAAGACTCACCTCCAGCACGTTCTCACCGCGGCCGGAACCAACATCATCCGCCTCAGCCAGCACCGCGACGATGGCGGATCAACCGACCGAAGGGGCCCGACCACCCGCTTCCAGCACCTGTGTCAACAACTGAACGACGGGACTCGAACCCGTCGCTCATGAAGATCACCAACAGCATCCGGAAATTGATCCAGAACCCAGATTGAGCCGCCGCCGACACACGCGTCCGAGCGCCGGCCCTCCAGGCGTAGTAACCGGATCGGGCGACGCCCAGGACCTCGCACAACCGCTGGACGCCGAACTCGGCCCGGTGGGTGAGGATGAAGTCCCAGCGGCGGTCCCTCACGTCATCTCCCGTGCGAAATACGCGGCCGCCCGGCGCAGGATCTCCTTCTCGACCTGCCAATCGCGCTCAACCCTGCGAAGCCGCGCGAGCTCGGCCCGCTCGCCATCGTTCAGCGCCGACCCTGGCACCGCAATCCCGGCGTCAGCGGCCCGCACCCAGTTCCGCGGGTCTCGTGGTTGACCCCGATCTCCTTCGCGACCCCCGCGAACATGCGTCCGCCGCCCGAGGCTCGGTACAACGCGACAGCATCACGCCGGAACTCGTCCGAGTACGTCGACGGACGTCCCATCTGGACTTCCCTTCCTGGACCTACAAGATCCAAGTGTCAGGGGTGTCCACATCGCGGGGCAAAGCTCACACCGAGCCTCGCGGGGTGTCGAGGCTGCGCACCGGACCTGGAGGAGTTGATCCAGTCGGGGCCCGCCGCGGGACTTGGTGGAAACTTGTTGTGACGCTCTGTCAGTTATTGCCTGGCAAGAGGTCCGCTGTCGCGCACGCCTCGGCTTCGCGCTGGAATTTGCTGGCATCCTCGACGGTCAGTCGGGGCATGCGGGTGGGCCGAGCAGACCTTGCCGGTACACGAATGATCTGACAAGAATCCGCTCATCCTGCGTCTGGTCCGCTCACCCTGCGGGCCGGATGGCACGATCTCATGTCGCGTGCGAGCCCGCGACGGGGATCCTGTGAGGGTGTGGCGGTGCCCGGTTTCGCTCCGCTCCTTCTCGCGCAAGGCAGCCTGGAGGAAGACTGCTGTGGCCGGATCCACACCCCGCTCCGGTACGTCCTGCTGTGAGGAGCCCTGCATTCGTCTCGCCGCCCGCCGATCACGTGGTCGGGGGCGATCGCACTGTTGGGTGCGAGGTCGTCCATTCTCACGAGCGTCTCGGACGGGACGGCAGGTAGGCGCGCGCCGGCGGGTCTGTCTGTGCTCTCGTGCGCTGCTGACGGCTCGACCGCTCGTAGCCTGAACCGACCCGGCGCTCGGGCTTCCCGGCACGGCTGTGCGCAGGGACCTCGGGCCGCAAACTGGTTCTCCCTGGTAGTTCTCCTCGGGTCACGAGGGGAGGAGTTGTTCGGTCCAGATGCACTTGCCGGTGGGGGCGTGTCGGGTGCCCCAGCGGTGGGAGAGCGCCTCGATCAGTTGCAGGCCCCGTCCGCCCTCGTCGGTGCTGGAGGCGCGGCGGATGTGCGGTGTGGTGAGGCTGCCGTCGGAGACCTCGCAGATGAGTACGTCGGTGCGCAGCAGACGGAGTTGGAGTGGGCCCTTGGCGTGGCGGACGACGTTGCCGACGAGTTCGCTGACGAAGAGTTCGGTGGTCATGATCAATTCGTCCAGGCCCCACGCGGTGAGTTGGTCGCGAGTGTGTCGTCGGGCTTCGGCGGCGGCCATCGCGGTGTCGGGCAGGAACCAGGAGGCGATGTTGTGGCGGGGAGTGCGGTGGGTGCGGGCGATGAGCAGAGCGGCGTCGTCGCAGCGCGGGGAACTGGCCAGCAGGCGGGTGGCGAGGGTGTCGGCCACCCGGTCGAGGTGTTCTGTGACGGCGTCGTGGTCGGTGTCGGGCGGGGGCTGGCCGATGGTGGTGAGAATTTCGGTGAGGTGGGTGATTCCGCGGCCCATGTCGTGGGTGCGGGATTCGATCAGGCCATCGGTGTACATGACGAGGAGGCTGTCGGTGGGCATGAGGAGGTCGGTGGTGTCGAACGGGGGGCCTGCGGCGCCCAGTGGTGGATTGAGGGCGAGATCGGGGAAGCGCACGGCGCCGTCGGGGTGGACGACGGCGGGTGGGGGGTGGCCGGCGTTGGCGAAGGTGCAGGTGCCGGAGACGGGGTCGTAGACCGCGTAGAGGAACGTCGCGCAGAAGTCGTCGCCGAGACCGCTGACGATGTTGTTCAGGTGGGTGAGGAGTTCGTCGGGAGGCAGGTCGAGGGCGACGAGGGTGTGCACCGCGGTGCGGAGCCTGCCCATGGTGACGGCTTCGGACAGGCCGTGTCCCATGACGTCGCCGATGGTCAGGGCGACGCGTCCCGAGGTGAGCGGGATGACGTCGTACCAGTCGCCGCCGACGTCGCCGCCGGCGGGGACGAACCTGGCAGCGGCGGTGACGGCGGGCAGCACGGGGAGGACGTGGGGGAGCATGCCGCGTTGCAGTTCTTGGGCGCGGGCGTGTTCGGCGTCGTAGAGGCGGGCCCGCTCGAGGGCTTGGGCGATCAGTGCGCTCAGCGCGCTGAGCAGTGCGCGCTCGTTCTCGGTGAGGTCGCGTCGCCGACTCCAGCTGATGCAGCAGAATCCGATGACGCGTCCGGAGACGACCAGGGGCAGGAAGGCCCAGGAGTTCTTTCCTCCCATGGCCACGAAGTCGGCGGTCGCCGGGTATTCGGCGATGAGTTCTTCCGGGGAGGGGAAGAACATCAGAGTGTGGGGGGCGGAGAGGATGTCGTAGGCGGGGGTGCCTTTCGATATCTGGGTCGCGTCGGCATTGCGGACCAGATTGGTGAAGTGTGCCGGGTATCCGGCGCAGCCGACCGACTGGAGTCGACCGTTCTCCACAGCCTGGACGATCAGGCCGGTGGCGTCGAAGGGGGGTAGGACGTGTTCGACGACCGTGGCGACCACGTCGTCGGCAGTGATGGCGCGCGCGAGGGTGGTGGTCAGCTGGGCGACGCGGGCGGAGTGTCCGACGGTGCCGTCCCCTCGTGAGGCCTCGTGGTTGGTGGCGTCGGTGAGGAAGAGGAGGAGGCCCTCGGCTGCGGGGACCAGCCGGAAGCGGTACCGGCGTCCGTTTGTTTCGAGATGTGCTTCGTGTTCGACTGGTGTGGTTTCAGCGATAGTTCGCCGAAACAGGCTCCCCAGGTCCGGTGCGGCTTGCGGAATCGCTTGCCACAGGAAGGTTCCGAGCAGGCTTGGTGCGGGGCCGAGGATGTTCTGCGCTTCGGTGTTGACGTAGGCGATCGTCCCCTGGCTGTCGCAGGCCACCAATGCGTCGCCCATGGATCGCAGGGAGTGCATCACCGGGTCATGCGGCAGGTATGGGGGTGCGCCGTCCGGGGACGTCTCCTCCCGCTCGGCGCCGCCGTGAAGAGGGTGCGCCGGATCCATGTGATCACCTGCCGTGCTGTGGGGAGGAGTGCGCGAGTTCTTGGTGGCCCAGGGGTGACAGTGTGCTGGGGTGGGCCTCGGAGTGTGACCGTATGGTTGCTTCGCGTGGCATCGGGTTCGGTCGAGCCGCGGCAGCGGCGCCTGGCGATCGGTCCGCGGTCTTCGGGTCGGATCCGCCCGGCAGGGTGCAGGCCTGCGGACCGGACCGCCCAGCGGTGTTTGCGGTCGGCCGGTGGGTGCTGCGGCGCGTAGCAGCATCATTTTACCGCTGATCGGCTGCCGCGGTTCGGCGCGGATGCGGCTGGCCGCGCGTGAGGCGGGTCAGACCGGACATACCGGTCGGCCGGTCGATCGGGACAACGACCGGCGGTCGTGCAGGAGCTCGCGTCGAGGTCGATCGGGCCTTCGCATGCGACGGCGAGGGTGCTGCAGCCGCCGGTTCCCCAGGTGGCGGCACGTGCCCGGAGGCGGACTGGGCCGTATCCGCGTCAGCGCGGTCGGCGCCCCGGGCCTGCGCTTATGATGTCGTCCACCCTCTGCACGTAGCCGACTCCCGTCGGCAGCTCACTCGCCGCCGGCGTGGCGGAGGGTTCGATCGCCTCGACCACGGTGACCGGCTGCACCGAGAGGTCCAGCTGCGAGGCCTCCTCGTCGAGCAGCCCGTGGTCTGGGTTGCGCCGGGCTCTGCGCCTGTCGTTGACGATGGAGATGCCGACGGCCAGGAAGTACAGCGCCCAGATCGGTGCGGCCAGCGTCAGCATGCTAAGCGGATCAACGCTCGGCGTGGCGAAGGCCGCGAAGACGGTGATGCCCAGGACCATGCCACGCCACCAGCTCAGCAGCCGTCTGCCGGTGACGATTCCCGCCATGTCGAGCATGACCAGCAATAGCGGGAGAGGGGAATGCGGCACCAGTTCGCAGGAGGCGGAAGGCGGCAGAAGCGAGCATGACCGGCCGCCGACCGCGGACGCTGCTGCGCGGCCGACGGCCCGCCGCAGTAGCGGCGGCCTTACGAGGTGCCGCTCGTGCGCAAAGTGTGCGGGCGACCCGGGGTACCCGTCAACGAGCAATGCCCCTGAATCGGGGCACCGCACGAATCGCCCCTCGCAGCCACCAAGCAGGCCGACGAACCGCTGTGGGGTGTCCGGCGAGCCGTCGGGTCTTCCGTCGACGGCCGGGCCCCACCGACGGAGCGGTCGTGGGGAGTGCCGGTGTTCACCCCGTGGCTCCGCGGGGGCGCCACAGGCGGGTACCCAGGCGCGCGCGGCGCCGGTCGCGTGGTGTGGGGCCTGGCGGCGGGCGGCTCGCGGTCCGCCGAGTGGGCCGGGAGGTCCGCCGCCGGTGCCTCGAAGGAGCACGAGACGCGCAACGCCGTGAAGCGGTCGGCCGGGGACGGCCTCGATCCGATGCGCCGTCCTCGTACAGAGCAGTGGCGGAGAGGCACGCTCGCGGGGCCAGGGCGCCGAAACGGCCGCGCCGGGCATTCTGTGCGCCTTTGTTCGGCCGCGCGTCGGTAGGCTCGGAGGACGGGCTCCGTCTTCGCTCGGCGGCCCGCAGGATCTCCCGGCGACACGTCTCGGGTAGGGACGCCAGATCTTCCCCTGAGGGCCCGCCGACGCCGTCGTGGCGCGCCGACCTCATGTCGGCCCGGCGGCCCGCAGTTTCGAGCTGGGACTGGTCCGGGCCAACTGCAGTGGACTCCGGTCAACCGTTCGGCACGCCGCTCGTCACACAATGCGTCCGCCCGCCGCAATTCTCCCCAGGGTGACTTGTCGGCGCCCGCCGGTGGGACCTGGAAGACGCGACACGGGCGGACTCGTGGGGCGTTGTGAGAAGTGCCGGGTGCGTCACGGCTCATGCAGGGGGAGCACAGGAGACCTGGACCAAACCGAAGACCCGGCACGCGCGGGCTTGTCCGGCCAACCACTTCGCCTCAGATCGGAAGATCGTCCGACCGGCTGTTCCGATCGAACCGACGCCCTCCAGCGCGGACGACAACAGCTCCTTGAGTCAGCCCGGGTGCTCGTGGATACGGCGGTTGCACCGGTCGGCGATGACGCTGTTGTCCGATCGGCCACCGACCGAGTGGTTGGCGTGGGCCCGTCCTATGGTGCAATCGCCCGCGCCCACCAGGGACGCGGTGGCGCGGTACGGGCGGCCGACGCAGTTGCGGTGCACTGTGAGAAGGGCATTCATCAGGTCGTGATACGTCGAGTCGGGTGGCGTGGGCGGGACCGCCATGGCGGCGCGCCGCCGGAACGGTGTGAGCCCGTTCAGACGGTGCGCGACCACGACGTCTAAGAAGACATCTCATTTGGATAGCCGTCGGGTGCAGATGAGGGCCGCGGCGATGCTGGCGAAGGCTGCGAAGTGGTCGGCCTTGCGTTCGTAGCGGCGGTGCAGCCGGCGGAAGCCGCCGAGCCAGGCGACGGTGCGCTC
>NZ_JBHXKE010000309.1:0-9061 GCF_042722765.1 Kitasatospora sp. NPDC058406 | reverse complement strand
CTCGGCGGTGGCGGGGAGCGCGGCCCAGCCGGCGGGGACGGCGCCGGTGTGGTGGTGGACGGCGTAGTGCTGCGGGGCCACGGCCGTCGCGCGTCCGGGGAGGACGGCGATCACCGCGCGGTGGGCGGTCTCGGGGGTGAGGGCGGGGTCGGTGGTGGCGATCCGGGCGGTCAGCCGGCCCTCGACGCAGGAGACCTCGACCAGCGGGTCGGGGCCGAACGCGTCGGCGAGCAGGGTGCGGACGGCGTCGAGGTGGATCCAGTCGGCCCCGACCCGGTGCCAGTCGCCGGTCCGGGTCGCGGGCCGCAGGCCGCTCAGCGCGGCCAGTTCGGCGAGCGGGAGCGGGCCTACGACGGCGGCGGCGAGGACCGCGGGCACGGCGCGCGCGAACCGCTCGGTCTCCTCCCGGTCGAGGACCTGGGGGCAGGCCAGGAGCGCGAACTCCAGGCTGCCGGTGGCCCGGAGGATGTTGACCATGAGGCGGACCGGGAGCGGCTGGTCGGGCAGCCAGGTCACCTCGGGGTCGGTGGTGGGAGCCGGGCGGGCCTCGGACATCGCCTCGGGGATGGTGAGGCTGAGGTCGTTGACGACGACCTGGCGGGTGAACCTGGCGCCGCGCCGCTCGGCGACGTCCTCGATGAGCTGCCAGACCTTGTCCGCGTTGAGCGTGCTGTTCCAGTAGCCGTTGAACGAGGCGACCTTGACGCGGCCGATCAGCTCGTCGAGGTCGGCGGCGTCGGTGTCGAGGGCGAGCAGGGCGTCCTGGGCGAGGGTGCCGATGTGGTCGGCCATCGCCGAGCGCTGGCGGTTGGCCGAGAGCGCGGCGAAGACCAGCTCGGTGCGGGCCGCACGGTGGGCGGTCAGGGCCGCGATGACGGCGAGCAGGACGACGGAGGGGCCCGCGCCGGTGCGGCGGGCGACGATGTCGAGGTCGGCGGCCGCGCTGCGGGAGCGCACCACGAGGGTGGCGAGACCGTCCGGCGGTCCGGTGATGCCGTCGGTGGCGAAGACGACCTGCGGGCCGGTGGCGAGGATGTTCTCCCAGTGCCGCAGCGCGGCCTGGGTCTTGCGGCGGCCCTGGGAGCTCTGCTCCTGCTCGGCGACCTGGAGCGGGGTGCGGGAGGTGACCGGCGGGAGGTCCTTGCCGGCGGCGAGGGCGGTCCAGTCCTCGATGAGCAGGGTGACCGCGGCGGCGTCCACCCCGGCGTGGCAGGCCACGACGACGAGCCTGCGCAGCTGGTCGCCGTCCGTGAGGAGGGTGAACCGCAGTCGGGGGGCCGCCGCCAGGTCGAACGGGACGGCCACGTCAGCTCGACCCAACTCGTCGGCCAGCTGGTCGAGTTCGGCTTCGCCGAGGGCGCCGGCGGGGACGGTGGTGACGGTGAACTCGCCGTCGCCGTGGACGTTCTGGAGCTCCGGGAAGCCGTCCGCGCCGGGGCCGGGCGGGAAGCCGGTGCGCAACGACTCGTGCCGCTCCAGGAGGGCGCGCAGGGCGTCGAGGGCGGCGGGCAGGGTGGTCCGGTCGGGGACCGGCCAGACCGACTCCTTGTTGATCTGCTCGGGGCGGTCGCGGCGGATGCAGCGGATCATGTTGTCCTGGCCGAGGGTGAGCGGGCCGGAGCCCGAACTCGCACCGCTGTACCGGATCGTGATCCGCCCGCTGGTCTCTGTCACGTCGTACGTGCCCTTCGGCTCGCCGGGTCTGCCGGGGGCGCCCCGGCGGCGGTGCGGGTCGGGGCGCCGTCGGCGGCCCGACCGAGTGGTCCGGACCGGAGGTCCGGAGTGTTCCGACGGATCGTCAGTTCATCGCCGGGGCCGGCATGTCGGCCGACCAGGCCCGGACCGCGACGCGGATCGGGCGGGCACCGACGGCGGCCACCGCCGCACGGAACGGGCCGGGGACGGGCACGTCGTCGATCCGGCACGGGCCCGGCCCGAGTGCACCCGGGTCGGCGAGGAGCAGCGGCGCCGGGCCGGCCATGGGCAGGCCGAAGCCCTGGACGAGCCGCCCGCCGTAGGCCTTGACGCAGGCCTCGCGGCGGCACCAGAGCTCGGTGAACCGCTCGGCGGGCCGGGCGTCCGCCGCGACGGCGGCGGCCTCCCCGGCGGGGAAGTAGCGTCCGGCGAGACGGGTGGCGGTCCGGGTGTCGCGGACCTCCTCGACGTCGACGCCGATCGCCCGCCCCCGGGCGAGCGCGAGCACCGCGAGCGCCCCGGAGGCCGAGTAGTTGAGGCTGACCGACCCGGACGACGCCCCGGGCCCGGCGGTCAACTCCGGTTTGCCGTGCGGGCCTTGGTGTCGGACGAGGTCTGCGGGCCGGCAGCCGAGCCGCGCACCGAGGAGCTGCCGGACGGCGCCGTGCACGACGGTGAACCGGCCGCCGAACCCGGGGTCGGGGCTCGCCGCGCGGGCACGCTCGTCCGGATCGAGCACGCCCCACAGGGCCTCGGTCACGGACTCCGGCTGGTCGGTGGGGATCAGCCACACGTCGATCAGGTCCGCGGTCCGGCCGCCCTCGGGGTCGGATTCGGGGTCGGGGCCGGCCCGACCACCGGCCGGGCCGCTGCCGTCGGTCACGGCCCGGCCCGCAGGGTCAGCGTGGAGAGCACACCGAGCCGCCGGTCGAGGTCGGCGAGCAGCACGGGCCGCCGTTCGTCCCGCCAGCCCGGCAGGCGGGCGGCGAGTTCGGACCAGAGGCCGGTGAACGGCTGCCCGGCGGGGGTGCGGATCGCGTCCACGTCGGGCACGTCCAGGCCGGCGGAGAGCAGGACCGCCGTGTCGGCGCCCAGCGCCTCGGCCTGTCGGCGCACCTCCTTGGCCGCCGACTCGGGCTCCATCAGGCTTTCCTGATGGACCGTCAGGTTCTCGCCCGGCCCGGTCTCGCAGACCAGGACCACGGCGCAGTGCCGTTCGGGCAGGACCACCGGTTCCGGCGGCAGGTAGTGCAGGGCGGTCTGCTCGGCGAGCACCACGACCGCGCGACCGCCGATGCCGGTCCGCCAGTACGCGACGGCGGCGCGCAGCGCGCCGAAGGCGGTGGCGGTTCCCTGGTCGCACAGGGCCAGCGCGGTCGGCGTGCCGGCGCAGGAGCGGCTGAGCGCCAGCGAGGTGGGCGCACCGGGGCGGATGTCCGGCGAGTCGAAGGCCTGGATCAGCAGGTCAGCCGGTTCGTCCGGTCCGAGCGCCTCGGCGAGCAGGCCCGCGGCCAGCTCCTCGTACGCGTGCCCGACCCCCTCGGTCAGCAGGTCCTCGCGGAGCGGCAGGCCGTAGGGGCGGACCAGGTCGGAGACGAACACCCGCAGGTCCGGGTCGAGCGAGAGCTCGGAACGGCCGTCGGTGTACCGCGCCAGCACCCGGGTCAGGCCGAGGCCCGGGGCGGATGCGGCGGCCATCCGGTCAGTCCTCGGGAATGACGTGCGTGGCGACGTACTGGGCGAGCTTGGTCAACGAGCGGAGGTCGTCCTCGCTGATCTGCTCGACGTCGACCTGGATGTCGAGCGCCTCCTCGACCTCCAGGATGAGCTCGATGGTGCCGGCCGAGGTGAGGCCCAGGTCGTCGAAGAGGCAGGCGTTCTCGGGGATCTCGGGGAGGTCGCGCTTGAGGACGCGCGGAAGCAGCTCGCCGAGGCTGTGCAGGACCCGGTCGCGCAGCTCGGCTTCGGTGGTCTGGACCACTTGATCGGACATGGTGGGACCGTCCCGTCGTGCGTGGAGTGGCAGGGAGTGGGCGCGGAATCCGGAAGGGAATCCGGCGCGGGAGCCGGCGATCGGGCTCGACCGGTGGCTCGTCAGTGCTCGACGACCATGGCGGAGAACGTCGCTCCGATGCCGGCGGCGGCCAGCAGGTAGCGGTCACCGCGACGGAGCATCCCCCGCCCGACGGCGGTGTGCAGATTGATGAGGCCGTCCGCAGCGAAACTGTGCCCGACAGCGGGCACGTTGTCCAGCACCGCGTTCCCGATCGGGAAGCCGATCCGGCGGCAGATCATCCGCCAGGATGCCTGGTTGACGTTGTGCGGAAGCAGCGCGACCAGGTCGGAGAGGTCCAGACCTGCCTGGTCCAGGGCGGCCTCGATCGCCTCGACCATCACCGCGGGGTACTCCCGCTGGTAGCGGGCGAGCAGATCCTGGTCCTCGGCCAGCCGGCCGTCGAACTCGGGGCGCTGGCGCACCGCGTAGGAGAGCACCCGGTCGCGCTCGCCGTGGGCGCTGACCAGGCAGGCGGCCGCGCCCTCGGCGAAGATGCCGGTCTCCGGCACCACCTGGGCGTCCTTGGTGAAGGTCTTCTCCCCGGTCAGCACCAAGGCCAGCGCCTCCCGGTCGGGATCCCCGGCGAGCAGGCGGCCGGCCAGGTCGACGGCCAGCAGGCCGACCGCACAGGCGTGGTGGGTCACGGTGAAGGCCTGGGCGTGGCCGAGGCCGTACCGGTGGAGCAGGTCGTGCAGCGGGTTCAGCGGGTACGGGACGGCCACCGGCATGCTGCGCGCATGGATCACGAAACGGACGTGCCGTTCGCGTCCGCGCAGCTCCGGGAGAGCGTCGACGGCGGCTCCGAGGAGGTCGGGCAGCTTCCCGTCCGGGTCCAGTCGCAGCTGGTCCAGGCCGTGGAAACGGCGGAAGAGTTTGAGTTGACGTGGGGTCAGGCCGATCCGCTCGCCCACTGCCTCAATGGGCACGGTGTGGTGGGGGAGGTGAACGGCCACTGCCTCCAGTGCGGTCACGCGGGCTAGTATTCCCACGCCCGGCGGGTCCGCACAAGTGATCTCGGGCGGTTGCGGCACACATCCCGCACACTCCCCGAACGCGCCGCCCACGGATTCGCCCCGTGCCGTGCGGCCGTCCCCCGCCCCCGTGCCGTCGAGCAGGTGGAGCCACAGATGACCGACCCTGACATCCCCGTCCCCGCGAACCCGGCCGCCGCGCCGCCGGTCCGCCCCGAGCTGGTGGCGGTGCTGGTCGAGGCCGCCGACGCGCCGCCCGCGTGGGCCTCGCGGGTCACCCCGCAGGCCCGGCTGGACGGCGACCTGCTCCTGGACGAGACCGAGATCGGCGCGCTGGACGGCCTGCTGCGCGCCCGGTTCGGCCCGGCCGCCGACCTCGGCGCGCTGCGGTCCGGGCTCGACCTGGCCGGCCTGGAGGCGCTGACCGTCGCCGACGTCGAGCGCCTGCTGCCCGCGGAGGACGCCCGATGAGCCGCTTCCTGGTGGTCGTGCCGCCCCTCACCGGACACGTCAACCCGACCGTCGGCCTGGCCCGTGAACTGGTCGCCCGCGGGCACGAGGTGGCCTGGACCGGCACCGAGTCGGTGCTGCGCCCGCTGCTCGGGCCGGACGCCCGGGTGTTCGGCACCGGCACCCGGGCGTTCCGGGCGCAGGGCGGGCACGGGCTGGCCGCGGTCCGCTCGCTCTGGGAGGGCTTCATCGTCCCGTACGCGCGGTTCACCGCGAAGACGCTGGACGCGGCGGTGCGCGAGTTCCGGCCGGACGCCCTGCTGGTGGACCAGCACACCCCGGCCGGGGCGCTGGTGGCGCACCGGCACCGCCTGCCCTGGGCCACCCTGGCGCCCGGGGCGATGGAACTGGGTCGACCCTTCCGGGGGTTGCCGCAGGTCGAGGAGTGGATGACCGGTCTGCTCCAGGGCCTGTGGCGGCGGGCCGGGCTGCCCGAGGAGGAGTACGTCGACCCGCGGTTCTCGCCGGACCTCGTGCTCGCGTTCACCGGCCCGGCACTGACCGGCCCGCAGCCGCTCCCCGCCGAGTACGCGCCGGTCGGACCGGTGCTGGCGGACCGGCCCGCCGATCCGGCGTTCCCCTGGGAGCGGCTGGTGGAGGGCCGCCGGCGGGTCCTGGTCACCATGGGCACGCTGGCCGGCGAGCTGGGCGCCGACTTCCTGGCGCGGGCGGTGCGGGCGGTGGAGCTCTGCGGGGAGGACGTGCAGCCGGTGTTCGCGGCGCCGCTCGACCTGCTGCCCGGGCTGCCGGCCCACGCCGTCGCGGTCGACCGGGCGCCGGTCCTGGAGCTGATGGCCCGCGGCGCCCTGGACGCGGTGCTCTGCCACGGCGGGATGAACACCGTGGGCGAGGCGCTGGCCCACGGACTGCCGCTGGTGACGGCGCCGATCCGGCACGACCAGCCGTTCGTGGCGGCGCAGGTGGTGGCCTCCGGGGCCGGACTGCGGGTGCCGTTCGCCCGGGTGACGCCCGATCAGCTGGCCGTCCGGCTACGAACCGTGCTGGACGACCCGGAGTACCGGGCGGCGGCGACCCGGGTCGGGGCGGCGCTGCGGGCCGGCGGCGGGGCCCCGGTGGCGGCCGACCGGGTGGAGGCGCTGGTCGCGGACGGTGCCCCTCAGGCCAATCCATTGGTCTAGGCCATTGTTTCCGGGGTGCCGCAGACCCTAGGGTGGCCCGCAGCACCACTTCCCAGGTGTCCCGCGCGCCGCATCCCAGGCGCCCCGGCAACCCATCCCCGCTCGGGAGTTCTGGTTGATCGAGACCAAGGGACTTCGCAAGTCCTACCCTTCCAAGAAACGTGGCCAGGCCTCTGTCGACGCCGTTCGCGGCATCGGTCTGGACGTGGCGGCGGGTGAGATCTTCGGCTTCCTCGGCCCCAACGGCGCCGGCAAGACGACCACGCTCCGCATGCTCGCCACGCTCATCCGGCCGGACGGCGGCGAGGCCCGGATCGCCGGCGCCGACCTGTTCGCCGACCCGGCCGAGGTCCGCCGCCGGATCGGCTACGTCGCCCAGGGCGGTGGCACCACCGACTCCGTCACCGCACGCGAGGAGCTGGTGCTCCAGGCCCGCATGCACGGCTGCGGCAAGTCCGAGGCACTGTCCCGCGCCGAGGAGGCGCTCAATGCCTTCGAACTCACCGAGTTCGCCGACCGCCCGTGCCGGACCTACTCGGGCGGCCAGCGGCGCCGGGTCGACATCGCACTGGGCGTCATCCACTCCCCGAAGGTGCTCTTCCTGGACGAGCCCACGGTCGGCCTCGACCCGGCCAGCCGCGGCCACGTGTGGGCGGAGATCCGCCGTCTGAGCGACGAGGGCATGACCGTGGTGGTCACCACCCACTACCTCGACGAGGCGGACGCGCTCTGCGACCGCGTGTCCATCGTCGACCACGGCGAGGTCGTCGCCGAGGGCACGCCCGAGACCCTCAAGCGCGAGATCTCCGGCGACGTCGTCCTGCTCGGCCTGGGCGCCGGGGAGGCCGAGTCGGCCGCCAAGGCCCTGCGGGAGGAGCCCGACCTGCCGGTCCTGCACCGACTGGAGCTGCGCGGCGACGACGGCCTGCGGCTCTACCTGGACGACGGCGCGGCCGCCATCCCCCGGCTGCTGCGCGCACTCGACGCGGCCGGCGTGGCCTCGGGCACCGTCCAGCTGCAACGACCCAGCCTGGACGACGTGTTCCTGGCCCGCACCGGCCGCTCCATCGAGCAGTCCTGACCTCAGATCCCCGAGGAGGGGCTCCCATGAAGCTCGCCCGCGACACCTGGCTGGTGTTCCAGCGCCAGCTGCTGCTGATGTGGCGGACACCGATCTGGATCGCCGTCGGAGTGATCCAGCCGATCTTCTACCTGCTGCTGTTCGCGCCGCTGCTCAAGACGGTCCTCGAACCGATGGGCGCGACCACCTACGCCCAGACCTACCAGATCTACGTGCCGGGCCTGCTGGCGGTGCTCTGCATCTTCGGCGGCCTGTACACGGGCTTCAGCCTGCTCGGCGAGCTGAGGGCCGGCATCATCGAGCGGGCCCGCGTGACGCCGGTCAGCCGACTGGCCCTGCTGCTCGGACGGGCCCTGCGCGAGACGGTGGCGCTGCTCGTCCAGGCGGTGATCATCACGCTGATCGCGCTGCCGTTCGGGCTGCGGGTGGGCCCGGTGAACCTGCTGCTCGCCTACCTGCTGCTCGGCCTGCTGGCGCTGATGACGTCGGCGCTCTCGTACGGCATCGCCCTGCTGCTGCCGGCCGACGAGGCGATGGCTCCGGTGGTGAACACCCTCGCACAGCCGATCGCACTGCTCTCCGGGGTGCTGCTGCCGCTGGCGCTGGCACCGATCTGGCTCCAGTCCGTGGCCAAGTGGAACCCCTTCTACTGGGCCGTGGAGGGCATGCGCGCGCTGTTCTCGGGCCACGTCGGGGACAGCGTGGTCTGGCAGGGCCTGCTGATCGTCGTGGTGATGACGTCCGCCGCCGTGTACTGGTCGGCGCGGCTGTTCTCGACCCGGGTGCGCTGAGCCTCCGCCCGGTCGGGCGGAGGCGGGGCGGGGGGGGGGGGGGGTGGGGCGCCCGCGCCCCACCCCCCCCAGACACGCGACGACACCCGCACCGCGGGGACCACCGCCCGGATGGGGGCGGCTTTCCGCGCCCCGGGGGCGTTGACACCCCCCCGGCGCGGGGGGCGGCGGGCCGGGGAGGACGTGCGGGTGCGCCCGCGCGACCTCCCCGGCCTTCGTCCGTCACTCCTCCTGCCGCTCGGTCACCTCCCCGGCACGAAGCGGCGATCGGTTGTCCGGGGACCACGGCGGCCCTATCGTCGTGGGCAGCCGACCGCCCCCCGCACGACGAGAGGAACCCCCATGAGCCCTCGCTCCGAGAACACCCCGGTCGCCGGCCGGGACGCCGCCCCCGTGCGGCGGCGGCGTACGCGCCTGGCCCTCGCGGGCGGGGCGATCGCGGCGCTGCCCGTGGTCGGCCTGCTCGGCGCGGGCACGGCCTCGGCCGAGCCCGTCGCCTCCGTCGAGGCCGTGGGCAAGAAGCCCCCGGCCAAGGTCACGGCCGCCAAGCCGCCGGTCAAGGCCGTCGCGGCCAAGCCGCCGATGAAGGCCGTGGCCGCGAAGCCGCCGGTCAAGGCCGTGGCCGCGAAGCCGCCGATGAAGGCCGTGGCGGCCGATCCGCGGGCGCACGGCACCCCCTGACGGTCCGGCCCGTCCCCGCAGCACGGAACGGGGGGGGGGGGCCCGCCCCCCCCCGGGGGGGCCCCGGGGGGGGGGGGGGGGGGGGCCCCCCCGCGCCCCCCCCCCCCCCCCCCCCCCCCCCCCCCCCCCGCCCCCCC
>NZ_JBHXKE010000308.1:0-9119 GCF_042722765.1 Kitasatospora sp. NPDC058406 | reverse complement strand
AACCGCGGCACCGCCTGTGTCCCGTCCCGGAAACGGATCCGGTCCGCTCAGATCCGCTGCCAGAGGGCCGGGACGATCGGAGGCTCCCAGCCCACCTGGGCCGTGTGGCCCTGGAGGCACCGGTAGCTGAGACCGTTGAAGGTCACGGTGTCACCCGCCTGGTAGGTGGTGCCGGCCGCCCAGGTGCCGTTGCCCGGCCCCGGGTCGGTGCCGACCACCAGCGAGTAGGAGGTGGAGTGGCTGACCGAGCCGGTACCCGTCACGGTCAGGTTGTAGGTCCCGGCCGGGACGGAGGAGCCGACCGAGATGTTCAGCGTGGCCGAGCCGCCGGACTGCACCGAGGAGGGGCTGACCGAGGTCGTCACACCGGTCGGGGCGCCGGCGACGGTGAGGTTCACCGTCTGGGCCGAGCCGGAGGTGGTCTGGGTGGAGACCGACGCGTTGGTCGACTCACCCGGCTTGACCGTGCCGGAGCCCGGGTTCACCCCGATGGAGAAGTCGTTGGTCGGGATGGGGCCGGTGCCGACCGAGGTCTTCCACAGGGTGTACGCGACGCCGTCGGCGCTGCGGTCCAGCACGGTGGCGTTGATGTTGCTGGTGGTGTCGCACGCCGAGTGGTAGCAGGAGTCGTACGCGCGGTTCGCGGTGCCGCCCCACTTGGCCGCCTGGGCCGAGGTCTTGGTGGCGCTGGCGCCGGCCGCGTAGCCGGAGGTCGGGATGCCCGCCGACTGGAACGAGGCGTCGTCCGACCGGCCCTGGCCCTCGACGTTCTCCTCCGGCTGGAGGTTCAGCGAGTCCCAGTACGCCTTCATCGGTGCCGAGGTGGCGGAGTTGACGTTGTTGATGAAGTAGCCGGCGTTGGGCGAGCCGACCATGTCGAAGTTGTAGTAGCCCTTGATCGCGCTGCGCTGGGTGGAGCTCAGCTGGTTGACGTAGTGCTTCGAGCCCTGGAGGCCCTGCTCCTCACCCGTCCACCAGGCGAACCGGACGTGCCGGTTCATGGTCGGGTTCTGCTGCGCCAGGACCAGCGCGGTCTCCAGCAGCACGGCGGAGCCGGAGCCGTTGTCGTTGATGCCCGGGCCGGCGGCGACGCCGTCCAGGTGCGCGCCGAACATGGTGACCTGGTCGGCCGGGCCGCCCGGCCAGTCGGCGATCAGGTTGTTGGCGGTGTAGGTGCAGGTGGAGCAGGTCTGCTCGCTGACGGTGTAGCCGGCCGCCTGGAGCTTGGCCTTCACGTAGGCCAGCGACTGGCTGTACCCGGCGGTGCCGGTGCGGCGGTTGCCGCCGTTCTGCGAGGCGATGGTGTTGAACTGGCTCAGGTGCGCCTGGACGTTGGCGACGCTGATGTCAGGCGCGTTGGGGTTGGGGTTGCCGTTCCCGACCGTCAGCGTGTACTGCGCGGTGTGGGTGGTCGCCGCGGTACCCGTGACCGTGATCACGTAGGTGCCGGGGGCCGTGGTGTTGGAGGTCGTGATGTTCAGCGTGGCGGACGAGCCGCTCTGCACCGAGGACGGGCTGACCGTCGCGGTGGCACCGCTCGGCGCGCCGGAGGCGGTCAGGGCGACGGTCTGGGCGCTGCCCGAGACCACCGCGGTGTTGACCGTCGCCGAGGTGGACGCGCCGGGCTGGACGGAGCCGGCGGTCGGGCTCACCGCGAGGGAGAACTCGGGGCCGGTCACGTTGCAGGTCGGGTCGGCGGGCTGCGCCGGGAGGCTGACCGCGTCCCAGGCCGCCTTGGTGCGGTTGAACAGGTTGCAGGTGGAGTCGAGGTTCTTGGCGGCGGTCAGGGTGGTGGTCCGGTACTTCTTGTAGGTCATGCCGCTGGTCTTGAGCAGCATGCCGCCGTAGAAGATCCGGCCCGCGTCCTTGATGCCGATGCCGGTGATCGTGGAGCTGTTGCAGGTCGGGCTGGTGGGCTTGCCGCCACCCGGGTTGGAGCCCTCGGCGAGCAGGTAGAACCAGTGGTTCAGCGGGCCCGCGGCCGCGTGGACCTCGGTGCTCGGGATCGAGGAGGAGTAGCAGTTCGGGTCGCCGTTGACCAGCGAGGGGTTGGCCATGTTGCGGATCGGACCGCGACCGACCAGGTTGATCATCTCGCCGACGGTGTAGTCCGGGTTGTCGTACGGGGCGGGCTGGTTGACGTACGCCTCGGTCAGTGCGCCGAAGATGTCGCCGGTGCCCTCGCCCAGGCCGTTCTCGTTGTTGGCGCCGCCCGGGGTGAACTGGTCGATGCCGTGGCCGAACTCGTGGCCGACGACGTCGATCGAGGAGATCCACTCGTTGGCGTTGTTGTGGCCGATCGAGACCGAGGAGCCGTCCCAGTAGGCGTTGACGTCGTTCAGGCCGACCTTGACCGGCCAGCTGCCGCCGTTCCCGTTGTGGCCGTTGCGCCCCAGCCAGTCCCGGAGCATGTCCCATTCCTTCTGCGCCGCGAACATCACGTCGCCGCAGCCGGTCTCCTTGCTGGTGGGGCTGCCGTTGCCCCAGGAGTCGGAGGACTTGGAGAACACCTGGCCGGTGGCGTTGTCGGCACAGCTCAGGCCCGGCCGGCTCGGGTCGCGCAGCGAGTACGAGCTGCCGGAGCCGGTGGTCGTGATGGTGACCGGCGGCGGGCCGTTCCACTTGCTGTTGATCGTGCCGGCCCGGACGTCGTCGTAGCTGTCGATGACCTCGCCGCTGCGGGCGTCGACGAAGACGTGCAGACGGCTCGGCGCCGACTCGGTGCGGCCGGTGAGCACGGTCTCCCAGGCGAGTCGCCCGGCGCCGTCCTGGACGCGGACCACCAGGCGGCGCGTCTCCACGCCGTTGACGGTGACCAGCTTGGTGCGGGAGGTCTTCTCCGCCTTGTCGGCGCTGATCAGGGGGGTGGTCGGCACGCCGATCGGGCCGGAGGAGGCGGACTGCGACCCGCGCACCTTGCCCTCGCCGTCGGCTATGACGACGGCGTCGCCGCCGACCACGGGCAGGCCCTTGTAGCTGCGCTCGTAGGCGACGGAGTAGAGGCCGGCGAGCCAGGGGGTGACGGACTGACGCTCGTACGTCTCGCCCGGGCCCTTGGCCAGGGCGTCCAGACCTGCCGCGGCCGCCTGGTCGGCGGCGTTCACGGCTGCGGTCAGCGCGCTCGGCGGCGCGATGGCCGACGGGCCCGGGTCGGCAGCGGCCTGCCCGACCGCGGTGGCGGTGAGCATGCCTGCCAGGACGGCCAGGGTGGTGCCCGCCGTCAGTAATCTGCGTTTCATTACGAGGCTCCTCGAACGTGGGGGTGCTCGACCGCGGACGGGTGTGCCGGAAAGGCACTCACCGCGGGCCGCATGGGGGACGGCCGTTGCGGGCGTCCGCGCTCGGGTGCCGGAACCCTCACACGCCGTCATGCCACGGTCAACGGGTTCGGCGAGCACTTCGAGCTGTTGGCAAGTTCTGTCAAGCCGCCCACCTGATAACGGTGTTGGGGTCCGGAAGGGCAGCGTGGGAGGCCAGGGCACGTGCAGAGGTTGAGACCAGCTGGTGGAGAGGTTGAGACCAGAGGGGAAAAGTGGTTGAGACCACGTCATGTACGGAGGGGTCCTCCGTCCAGTACCGTCCTCCTCAGCGGACCTCCCCACCGGAAGGCCCGGGAGCGCACTCGGGAGGGCAGCCCCGTTGCACCGGAACCGCGGCGCGGCGACCCTCGCCGAGGACGAACTCTGGCGTGCCTTCGGCCTCCGCCTGCGGCAGTGGCGCCGCCGCGCGGGCCTCACCCAGGCCCAGCTGGGCGCCGAGATCGGCTACGACCACACCGCCGTCAGCAAGCTCGAACACGGCACCCGCCGCACCAGCCCGCGCCTCGCCGACCGCCTCGACGACCTCCTCGCCGCCGGCGGCGAACTGCGCACCGCCTGCCGACGGGCCGAGGACGGCGAACCGGAGGACGGCGCCGGGCTGCCGGCCGACTGGGCCCGTCCCCCGCTCCCCGGCCCGCCCGTCTCCCTCGTCGGCCCCGCCCTCCCGCCCTCGCTCACCGCCCGGCCGCCCGAGCGCCTCCCCGACTACGGACTGCTCTGTCCGCTGCACGACGCCGACGGCTGCGCCGTCCCCGAAGCCACCGACCTCGCCGCCCTGCACGCCGCCTTCCGCGCCGCCGACCCCGAGACCGCCCCGCCCCTCGACCCCGACACCGTTCACGCCCTCACCGGCCTGCTCGCCGCCCACCTCCGCGCCGGCGAGGCCCCCACCGGCCCCGGCACCGCCGCCGTCGAGGAGACCCTCCGGGTCATCCTCCGGCGCCTCGCCGCCCACCCGGCGGGCCTGACCCGGCGCCCGCTCGCCCGGCTCGCCGCCGAGTACGCCCACGCGGCCGGCGCCCTGCGCATGCAGGACGGCCGCAACGCCACCGCGATGGCCTGCTTCGACCGCGCCCTCAGCTGGTCCGAACTCGCCGGGGACCCCGCCACCCAGGTCGCCGCGCTCAGCGACATGAGTGCCCTCGCCCGCCTCGACGGCGACCCCGCCGCCGCGCTCGGGTACGCCCGCGAGATGGCCCGGGCGGCGCCGGGCCGGCACTGGGCGGGGGCGATGAGCCAGATCGGCCAGGCCCGCGCCTACGCGCTGGCGGGCGACGTCCGCGCCACCGTCCGGCACCTCGCCCGCGCGCGGCTCCACCTCGACCACATCGGGGCCCACGACGAGACGGACGCGGCCTGGCTCTCCATCGCCTCGATGCGGCTGCGGGTGGAGGCGGGCGCCGCCGCGGCACTGCGCGACGCGGCCGCCGCCGCCGGGGACCTCCGGCTGGCGCGCCGGGCCGTGGACGCCGCCGAGACGGCGCTCGCCCTCCTCGCGCCCGACCAACTGCCCTCCGCCCGGTTGCTGTTCACCGTCCGGGTGGCGGACTGCCTGCTGGTGGCGCGCGACCCCCGGGCGGCGGCGGAGCTGCTGGGCCCGGTGTTCGCGGCGGACGCCGGCGGGGCGGGGCTGCCGGCGCTGGTGCGGCACGAACTGGCCGGGCTGCGCGAGCGGCTGACGGCGCACGGGCTGGCGGGGTAGGGGTCGAGGGCACGCCGGCACGGGACGGTGCGGGTGGGACGGCGGGTGGGACGGCGGGCGAGGGCGCGCGCCGGAGCGGGACCGGCGGGGCCGTGGCGGGATCCTTGCGGGGCCGGGTGATCGTGCCGATCGTGTGTCCGGTCGTACCCGAGCGGCGACCGGGCCGCCTCGCCTGCCGGCGACAGGGGCCTCACCCGGGCCCCCGGGCCCGCCGGGTGAGGCCGCCGGTGCCCTTCGCGCACGGTCGGCCGGGCCCCGGAACGGCCCCCGGGCAACCGACGGACCGTCAGAGCGGAACCCGCCGGTCCGGACCTCGCCGTCCGCCCACCGACCCACTGTGGCAGCGGTGTTGCGGCCGGATTGCGCCCCGTTTCGCGGCGGTGCGGCCGACGTCCGGACCGGCGGATTCGTGGACGCCGAGGGCGGTTCCCGCAATTGACGGGATCGGCGGCGCCTTCCTAGACTCGGACCGGCGAAGAATGTCAGCCACGGGCCCCGGCCGGCTGACTGGCAACCCCCACACTGCGGTGGGGTGCCCCGGGGATAAGCCGGGTGACGTGGCGTTCCGATGACGCGTCGTCACAAGCGCAGTCATGGCCCGGTTGGGCTCGGGGGACGGAGAAGGTCGTGGAACAGCGGGCGGGCGGACGCAACGCCGCGGGCCTCAGGCTGGTGGCCAGGCTCGACGTCGACCTGCTCCGGCGCGCCAGCTCCCTCTGTCGCTGACGCCGGTCGGCCGGCCGGGCAGTGCTGCCCGCCTCGGTCGGTCCGTCCGATTCCCTCGCCCACGACCCCGTGCGAGGAGGAGCGCCCAGCGGCCCGACCTCCCGTGCGCATTGCTCCAGGAGAACGGATGCCCACCTTCCCCGCGCCCCGAGACCCGTCGAGATCCCTCCCGGTCGGCCGGGAGCCCGAGTACCGGAGACTGCGCGACGCGTTCGACCGCTGCGCGGCCGGCGCCGGAAGCGTGATCGTCCTGCACGGGTCGGTCGGCAGCGGCCGCAGCGACCTGCTCTACGCCTTCACCGACACCGCGGCCGAGCGCGGCGCGCACGTCCTCGTCGGCACCGGCTCGCCACTGGAGCGGGAGTTCCCGCTGGGGCTGGCCCGGCAGCTGCTCCAGGGCGCCGACCTCGAACCGGAGGAGGCCGCCGCGGCGGAGTCGCTGCTCGCCCAGGGCGCCGCCGAGGGGGCCCGCCCGGTCCTGCCGGACGGCCCGCAGGGGCAGCTCACCCAGCGCACCCTGGAGGGCCTGTTCCGGTTGGTCCGCCGGCTGGCCGAGCGCGCCCCCGTCCTGATCGCCGTCGACGACCGGCAGGACGCCGACCCGCAGTCGCTGGAGTTCCTGCTCTACCTGGTCCGCCGTACCCGCAGCGCGGGTGTGCTCACGGTGCTCAGCTCGCGCGAGACCATGACCCCGTCCAACCCCTTCTTCGAGGTCGAACTCGCCCGCCAGCCGCACCACCAGCACATCCGCCTCGACCTGCTCTCCGCCGACCTGGTCGCCGAACTCCTCCGGGCCCGGCTCGGCGCGGCGTCCGCCCGACTGGCCGTCGAGGCGCACGCCCTGACGGGCGGCAACCCGCTGCTCGTGCACAGCCTGATCGGCGACCAGGAGACCGCCGGCGTCCCGGACGAGCTGGTCGTCGGCGAGGGCTACCGGCGCGGGCTGATGCACTGCCTGCACCGGATCGACCCGCTGGCGCTGCACTACGCTCGGGGCGTCGCCGTGCTCGGCGCGTCCGCGACCCCGGACCTGCTCGCCGAACTCCTCCTGCTGGCCCCGGACTCGCTGCCCAGGGCGCTCTACCTGCTGCACGCGGCCGGTCTCTTCCGGGACGGCGGGTTCCGCCATCCGACCGCCGCCGGGGACCTGCTGGCCGCGATGCGGCCGGTCGAGCTGGCGGCCCTGCACCAGCGGGCCGGCCGGCTGCTGCGCGCGGCCGGAGCGGCCGACGCGACCGTGCACGGGCACGCACGGGTGGCGGAGGGGCACCTGCGCAGTTCGCTGTCGGCTGCCGGCAGTGCCTCCGGCGAGGTGCCCGGACCGGGTGCGGGCACGGGGGGCGGCGCGGGCACCGGCGCGGGCACCTACGGCTGGCCGCCGGGCCTGGACGGGACCGGCGGTGCCGGCCCGGTCGGTGGAGTCGGTGGTGCCGGGAGCACCGGGGGCTTCGGTGCGACGCCGAGCGCCGTCGGAAGCGTGCCCGCGAGCACCCTCGGGAGCGCCGCCGGCTTCGGCGGGGCGTGGACCGCGGACGACGCCGGCCCCGTCGGGGGGACGGAGGGCGGCCTGTCCGGCTGGCTCTCCGGCGACCTGTCCGGCAGCCTCTCCGGTCACCTGCGCGGTGACCTGCGTGCTGACCTGCACCGTGACCCGCACGGCCACCCGCACGGCCACCCGTCCGGTGGGCCGACGGGCGGGCCGATCCGTGGGGTGGCGGGCCGGGCCGACGGGCTCCACAGCACCGGAGGGTTCGGGCCCGAGGCGGGCCACGGCCCCGTCGTCGGCGTGCTCGGTTCCTTCGGGACGGCGGCCGTCGAGTGCGTGCCCACCCTGCCCGGCACGGTGACCGACGCGGCCGCCGCGCGGCGGCACGAGCTGAAGGTCGTCCGCCACCACTTCTGGCACGGGCGCACCGAGCAGGGGGTCGCCGCCCTCGCCCGGTTCGAGGCCGAGCCCGGCAACGCCGCCCCCGCCGAGGCCCTGCGCCACTGGCTCGCGTACTGGTACCCGGGTCTGCTGCCCAACCCGGCCCGCCCGCAGCCGGGCCGGCCGACGACGGCCGACCACCGGGGCGACGGCATGCGCCTGCTCGCCGCCCTGCTGGCCGGCACGGTCGCACCGGAGACGGCGGTCGTCCAGGCCGAACTGATCCTGCGCGCCGGGCGGCTCGGCGGTGTCCGCACCGAGTCGCTGACCGCCGCGCTGACCGTCCTGCTCTACGCCGACCGGGCCGACCGGGCCGCGCACTGGTGCGGTCCGCTCGC
The DNA here is from genome assembly GCF_042722765.1 of Kitasatospora sp. NPDC058406. Taxonomy (NCBI): domain Bacteria; kingdom Bacillati; phylum Actinomycetota; class Actinomycetes; order Kitasatosporales; family Streptomycetaceae; genus Kitasatospora; species Kitasatospora sp. NPDC058406. Next base: position 1,106 of record NZ_JBHXKE010000308.1, on the reverse strand, counting down.
CGAGCGGGCCGGGGCCCGCTGCGGCGCCAACTGGCACGCCCTGCTGGCCGCGTTGCGGGCCGAGGCGGCGTTGCGCCAGGGCGACCTGCGGGCCGCCGACGAGGCCGGCCGGGCGGCCTTCGCCCACGTCCGGCCGGAGGCCTGGGGGGTGGCGGCCGGGCTTCCCCTGGCCACCATGGCCGCCGCCCGTACGGCGGCGGGCCTGCACCAGGACGCCGCCCACTTCCTGGAGCTGCCCACCCCCGAGGGGATGGCCCGCACCCCCGCGGGGCTGCACCACCGGTTCGCGCTCGCCGGCCACCGGCTGGCCCTCGGGCGGGCCGAGGAGGCGCTCGCCGACTACCGCGCCTGCGGTGACGCGATGGCCCGGTGGGGCCTGGACCACCTGCCCGCGATCGCGCCCTGGCGGCTCGGTGCGGCCCGGGCGTACCTCGCTCTCGGCCACCGCCCCACCGCGGCGGCCCTGGCCGACCAGCAGCTCGCGCGACTCGGCCCGGCCGGACACCCGCGGGTCCGCGGTCTGGCCCTGCGGATCCGCGCGGCGGCGGGGGAGCGGTCCGAGCGGACCGAGCTGCTGGAGCGCTCCGTCGCCCTGCTGGAGGAGGCCGGCGCCGAGGCCGACCTCTCCGCCACCCTCTCCGAGCTGAGCGAGGCCCACCGGAACGACGGGGACCCCGGCCGCGCCCGGCAGACCGACCGCCGGCTCCGGCGCAACCCGCCGCTGGCCGTCGTGCCCGCCGAGCGCCCGGCCGCGGATCCGGTGGGCGAACCGGCCGCCGGCGGGCTCTCCGAGGCCGAGCGGCGGGTCGCCGAACTGGCGGCCCGCGGGCTCTCCAACCGGGACATCGCCCGCAAGCTCTACATCACCGTCTCCACCGTCGAGCAGCACCTCACCCGGGTCTACCGCAAGCTCGGGGTCCGTCGCCGGGTCGACCTCGCCAAGCTGGTCGGTCCGGGTACGGGCGCCGGCGGCCCCGAGGAGGGACCCGTGCGCGCACTCGGAGCGCGCAACCGCCCGGCCGACCTCGTCGCCGGCTGAGGCCCGCGCTCCCGGCGACCGCCGGCGGTGGGCCGCCCCGCGGCCGGGCCGCGTACCGGACACGATC
>NZ_JBHXKE010000307.1:0-9225 GCF_042722765.1 Kitasatospora sp. NPDC058406 | reverse complement strand
GCCCGGACCTCGGTCCGGGCCCCTCCGGGCTCTTCCGGATCCCCGTCGGGGGGCTTCCCCGGCGTCGCAGGCCGCCCGCCGAAACCGGCTCCCGGCCTCCCCGAACCCGGCGCCGGCGCGAAGATCCGATCCGCCTCCGCACGACGGGCGAGGGTAGCCTTACCGGCGTGAGCACCTGTGCGACGTTGTCGCGTGAACTGTCGGAGCCGCTGGCCGCCACGGCGGCCACCGCCACCACCTGGCTACTGGTCGAGCAGACCGGCCCGTGGGGGGCGAAGGCGCTCGCCGAGAGCCATCTGCACGCCGCGACGGGGCGGGCCCTGGAGGCGGCGACCGCCGGGACCGGGGTGCGGGTGGCCCTGATCCGGCGGCCGGGACGCCACGCCGACTGCCTGCCGACGCCGCGGCAGGAGGTGCTGATCGCGCACGCCGTGCCGGGACGCGGGTGGGTGCGCCGGTCCGCGGTGAGCGACCCCGCCGAGCTGCTGGGACTGGACTTCGCGGCGCTGGGCGCGGGCGACCACGGCGGTTTCGGGGTGCCGCACGTCGGCGGACCGATCGCCCTGGTGTGCACCAACGGCCGCCGGGACCGGTGCTGCGCGCTGCTGGGCCGCCCGCTGGCGGCCGAGCTGGCCGTCGCCGGGCACAGCGAGGTGTGGGAGGTGACGCACCTGGGCGGGCACCGGTTCTCCCCGACCATGCTGGTGCTCCCGTACGGGTACGCGTACGGGCGGCTGACGCCGGAGGCGGCCAAGGAGGTGCTGTCGGCGACGGCCGTGGGCCACATGGTCCCGGAGTGGTCGCGGGGCTGCTCGGGCTGGGACCGTCCGGGCCAGGCGGCCGACCACGCGGTACGGGTGTGGACGGGCGAGACCAGGGTGGACGCGCTGACCGTGGCGGCCCGGCGGCCGGACGGCGAGGGCCGCTGGCTGGTCGAGGTCCGGCACGAGGACGGCCGGTCCTGGGAGGTCGAGGTGGTCGAGGGGGTGAGCGAGCCGGCCCGCGCGGAGAGCTGCGGCAAGGCGGCGGCCACACCGTCCCGGATGGACGTCGCGGCGGTGCGGCAGCGCTGAGCGCCGGCGGTAGCGCCAACGGAAACGTCGGCGGTAGCGACGCGACGGGAGCCGGGCACGGAAGGACCCCGGCGGGTCCACCAGGACCCGCCGGGGTCGCGCCCGCCTGCGCGGCCGGTGCCCGTTACGCGGCCCCCGCCCCGGTCAGGGCCCGGACCTCCAGCTCCGCGTACCGGTCCGGATCGGCCGGCTCCGGCGAGGTGAGGGTGCCGATCCACCCGGCCAGGAACCCGAGCGGGATGGAGACGATGCCCGGGTTCTCCAGCGGGAACCAGTGGAAGTCGACCCCGGAGAACAACGCCACCTTGGTCCCCGAGACGACCGGCGAGAAGATCACCAGCACCACCGCCGGGATCAGCCCGCCGTACACCGACCAGACCGCGCCGCGGGGGGTGAACCGCCGCCAGAACAGGCTGTAGAGCAGCACCGGGAGGTTGGCCGAGGCGGCGACGGCGAAGGCCAGTCCGACCAGGAAGGCCACGTTCAACTGCTGCGCGAAGAGGCTGAGCGCGATGGCGACCGCGCCGATCCCCACCGCCGCGACCCGCGCGACGCCGACCTCCTTCCGCTCCGCGACCGCGATCGTGCCCGAGGACTCCACGGCCGCCGACGCCCCGTTCGCCGGCTCGCCCCGCGCCCGGCGGGAGGCAGGGACGGCGGCCCGCCGGGCGCGGAGGCCGCGCGAACGGCGCGGACGGCCCCGCCAGGCCCCCGCCCAGATGTCGTGGGCGAACGCCGCCGAGGAGGCCAGGGTGAGCCCCGCGACCACGGCGAGGATGGTGGCGAAGGCGATCGCCGAGATCACCGCGAACAGCAGCACCCCGCCGGTCGAGCCGTTGCCGCCGCCGAGCACCAGGGCCAGGAGCGGAACGGCCGTGTTGCCCGCCGGGTTGGCGTGCCGCACCTCGGCCGAGCCGACGAGCGCGGTGGCCCCCAGGCCGAGCGCGATGGCCATCAGGTAGAACCCGCCGACCAGCCCGATCGCCCACATCGTGGAGCGCCGGGCGGCCCGCGCGGTCGGCACCGTGTAGAACCGGGAGAGGATGTGCGGCAGCCCGGCGGTGCCCAGCACCAGGGCCAGCCCGAGACTGAAGAAGTCCAGTCGGCTGGTGAAACTGTGTCCGTACTTGAGCCCGGGTTCCAGGTAGCGCTGGCCGGCGCCGCTGTGCTGGGCGGCCTGCCGCATCAACTCGGCGACGTCACCGTGGAACCGGACCATCAGCAGCACGGTCAGCAGCACCGACCCGGCGACGAGCAGGACCGCCTTGACGATCTGGATCCAGGTGGTGGCCCGCATCCCGCCCACCGTGACGTAGACGATCATCAGACCGCCGACGGCCACGATGGTCCAGGTCCGGGCCTGGGCGCTGTTCGTCCCGAGCAGCAGGGCGACCAGACTGCCCGCGCCGACCATCTGGGCGACCAGGTAGAACAGCGTGACGACCACGCTGGCGCCACCGGCCGCCGCGCGGACCTTGCGCCGGCGCAGCCGCAGGGCCAGCACGTCGGCGAGGGTGTACCGGCCGGCGTTCCGGACCAGCTCGGCGACCAGCATCAGCACGACCAGCCAGGCGACCAGGAAGCCGATGCTGTAGAGCACGCCGTCGTACCCGTACAGCGCGATCAGCCCGGCGACGCCGAGGAAGGAGGCGGCGGAGAGGTAGTCCCCGGAGAGCGCGAAGCCGTTCTGCAACGGTGTGAAGTCGCGGCCGCCGGCGTAGAAGTCCTCGGCGGCGCTGCCTCGGCGGCCGGCCCAGAGGGTGATCGCCAGGGTGACCAGGACGATGACGGCGAACAGGACGACGGCCAGGTCGTGGTGGTCGCCGGCGGGGGCGACGGGCGGCGGGGTCGCGGTCGTCATCGCAGCTGGTCCTGGGTGTCCCAGCGGAGCGACAGGGCGGCCCGGTCGCGCTTGGTGCGGGCGTTGCGGGCGTAGAGCCAGGTCAGCAGGAAGGTCGAGGCGAACTGCAGCAGGCCGAGCAGCCAGGCCACGTTGACCGGTCCCGCGACCGGGCTCCGCATCAGGCCGGGCGCGACCGCCTGGGCGGCCACGTACATCAGGTACCAGGCGAGGAAGACGCCGCTGACCGGGAAGACGAAGGCGCGGTAGCTGTGGCGGATCTGCTGGAAGGCCTCGCTGTGCTGGACCGAGCGGTAGACCTCGGTACTGCCGTCCGGCTCCGGTCTGCCGGTCTCCGGATCCTCCGCCCCCGGGCCGTCCGTCCTCGGTCCGTCCGCCGGGGCCCGGTCCGCCGTCCGGTCCGCGACCGTCCGGCCCATCGCCACCCGGTCCGCCGCCCGGTCCTCCGCTGTCCGGTCCGTCGGTCGCGGGGCTTGTCCGGGGACGGCTGCGGGCTCGGCCCACCAGTCGAATCGCTGCCCCTGCTCGGATTGCCGTCCCTGTTCGGGACTGCTCGTCTGCTGTTGTGGCACCGCTGCTCCTGGACCCGGGGGGTTGTGTCCCGAACCATGATGGCGGCGCCCGAACCCGCCAAACCGCCAACGCAGATACGTTCACTCGATAAGGTGAGCGATCATCCGACAGGCGCTCATCGGACTACTAGGGCGTCCCGGTGATTCCTTTTCGGAAGGCGTACGCGACCGCTTGCGCCCGGTCCCGCACGCCGGTCTTGGCGAACAGGTTGTTGATGTGCGTCTTCACGGTGGCCGGGCTGACGAACAGCCGCCGGGCGATCTCGGTGTTGGAGAACCCCTCGGCGATCAGCCCCAGCACCTCGGCCTCCCGCGCGGTCAGCCCGTCCGGCGGGTCCGCCTGCCGCTCGGCCGCCGCGCCGTCGCGCGCCGCTCCTCCGCCCGGGCCCGGGTCCTCGCCTCCGGCCGCCAGGCGGTCCAGCAGGCGCAGTTGCACCTGCGGGGAGAGCCCGGCAGCCCCGGCGCGGACGTTCGAGATCGCCCGGGCGATCTCCTCCGCGCCGGCGTCCTTGGTCAGGTAGCCGCGCGCCCCGGCCCGGAGCGCCGGGAACAGCGAGTCGTCGTCGGCGTACGTGGTGAGCACCACCACCTCGGTCCCCGGGTGGGCCGCACGGATCCGCCGGGTCGCCTCGACCCCGTCGCAGCGCGGCATCCGCAGGTCCATCAGCACCACGTCCGGACGGTGCCGTTCGACCAGGGCGACGGCCTCCTCGCCGTCCGCCGCCGCGCCGACCACCGCGATGCCGGGCAGCAGCCCGAGCAGCATCACGATGCCCTCGCGCACCACCGTCTGGTCGTCCGCGACCACCACCCGGACCGACCCCGCCCCCGGCTCCGCACCCGGTTCCGCGCCCCTCCTCACGTCGGCACCCGCAGCAGCACGCGCCATCCTCCCTCGTGACGGCCCGCCAGCAGGGTGCCGCCGAGCAGTTCCGCGCGTTCGCGCATCCCGAGCAGACCGTACCCGGCGCCGCTACCGGCCAGCTCCGGCGGCACATCGCCACGCGCGGGCCGCCCGTTGCGCACCTCCAGTCCCACTTCTCCCGGCAGGTAGCGCAGTTCGACGGTGCAGCGTGCGCCGGGGGCGTGTTTGCGCACGTTGGTCAGCGCCTCCTGAGCCGTGCGCCGTACCGCGAGCCCCGCCTCCGCGGGCAGTGGGCGCGGTGTACCGGCGACGGTGAGCACCGCCCGCTCCCGGCCGGTCAGCTCGACCAGGAACTCACCGACCGGCGTCAGCTCGCCGCGCAGCGCGGAGAGCGCCTGCCTGGTCTCGACCAGGCCGTCCTGCGCCATCCGCCGGGCGGCCACCACCCGTTCCCGGATCTGCTCCCGGTCGGTGCCGGCGTCCAGCATCAGCCGGGCCGCCTCCAGGTGGACCAGCTGGGCGGAGAGGCTGTGGGCCAGCACGTCGTGGATCTCCCGGGCGATCCTGGCCCGTTCGGCGAGTGCCGCGCTCTCCGCCTCGGCGGCCCGCGCCGCGCGTTCCTGGGCGAGCAGCCGCCGGGCGGTCCCCCGCGCCTCGGCGTCCAGCCGGAGCAGGTAGCCGAGCACAGCGAGGCCGCAGACGGTGACCGTGACGCTCAGCCGGTCCTCCCAGCCCGCCGCCGCGTACGAGGCGAGCGCGACCGCCGCGACCACGGCCGCGGGACCGGCCGGCAGCCGCACCACGGTGGTGACGGCGAGCCCCACCCAGAGGGCGCCGGCCAGCAGGTCGGCCTGGAGGCCCTCGGCCGCCCAGGCACCGCCGACCAGCACCGCGGCGAGGACCAGCGAGGGCGCCAGCCGCTGCTCCCGGCTGACGCGCAGGTAGGCCGCGTACACGCCGAGGGCCGCCGACAGCCCCGCCGCTGCGGCCACGACCGCCCAGCCCCCGTACTCGCCGTGGGAGAACATCCCCCAGGTCACGGCGGCGAGCAGGGCGGCCCGGCCGAGCATCGTGAGGGTCCGGCGGGCCGGGCTCTCGGCCTCCCGCTCCATCGCCTCACGGGACGGCCAGCGGGTCCAGCTCCACTCGGGCACGGTTCTTCTCCGGAGGTCGACGGGGTCGCGATCGGGCCGGACGGCCGGACGGAAAGCCCTGCGCGCCCTGCCGCGGCCGCGCCCGGGCAAGCGCTCAGCCGGTCACGGCGCCGCCGCCGGTGCCCGCCAGGTCCCGGGCCCTCCAGTTCACCACGAGCGACCTCACCAGCAGCAGGACCGCGAGCCCGAGCAGCAGCACGCTGCCGCCCTGGTGCACGTGGAGCGCCGAGGCGACACCGAACAGGCCGAGCCGGACGACGACCATGCCCGACCAGGCCGCCGCCGTGGCCCGGGTGCCGCGGGCCCACAGCGTGCCGTCCTCCGCCTTCCAGAGCCGGACGGTCCAGCCCCACGCGCAGCCCGCCGCGAGCACCGCCAGCAGCCCGCCGACCAGCAGCACGACGGAGGCCACCGGGTGCCCGGCGTCGACCAGCCCGGGATCACGCAGCGCGAGGCCGCCGAGGACCAGCGGGAGCAGCCAGGAGCGGTGCTCGGTGTCGAGGCGCCTGGCGCGCATCTGGCGTCCGGCCACCAGGACCGTCACCGCGACGATCACGACGGTGTTGACGAGGTCGGGCATCGGGTTCTCCGTACCGGCGGGAGGGGCGGGCTGACCTCTCCGACGCTACGGATCCGGCCGCCCCCGCTGATCGGAGCCGGGGTGGACACCTGGTGGACCCGGCGGCACGAGGGCCCTCCACCCACGGGTGGAGGGCCCTGCGGTCCGCGGCGGTGCTCAGGCGTCGATGCGCGAGCGGTCCAGAGTGGCCGCCGAGTCCACGATGAACTCCTTGCGCGGCGCGACGTCGTTGCCCATCAGCAGGTCGAAGACCTTCTCGGCCTGGTCGAGGTCGCCCAGGTTGATCCGGCGCAGCGTGCGGTGGCGCGGGTCCATGGTGGTCTCCGCCAGCTGGTCCGCGTCCATCTCGCCGAGGCCCTTGTAGCGCTGGACCGGGTCCTTCCACCGCAGGTTCTTGCGCTGGAACTCCAGCAGGGTGGAGCGCAGCTCGGCGTCGGAGTAGGTGTAGTGGTACTTCTCCTGCCCGCGCTTGGGGTTGGTCAGCTCGATCCGGTGCAGCGGCGGCACGGCCGCGAAGACCCGCCCCTGCTCGACCATCGGCCGCATGTAGCGCTGGAAGAGCGTCAGCAGCAGGCAGCGGATGTGCGACCCGTCGACGTCGGCGTCGGCCATGAAGATGACCCGGCCGTAGCGCGCCTGGTCGATGTCGAAGGTGCGGCCCGAGCCGGCCCCTATCACCTGGATGATCGCCGCGCACTCGGTGTTCTTGAGCATGTCGCTCACGGACGCCTTCTGCACGTTGAGGATCTTGCCGCGGATCGGCAGCAGGGCCTGGAACTCGGAGTTGCGGGCCAGCTTCGCGGTGCCGAGCGCGGAGTCCCCCTCGACGATGAAGAGTTCGCTGCGGTCGACGTCGTCGCTGCGGCAGTCGGCCAGCTTCGCCGGCAGCGAGCTGGTCTCCAGCGCGGTCTTCCGGCGCTGGGCCTCCTTGTGCTGGCGGGCGGCGACGCGCGTCCGGGCGGCCGCGACCACCTTCTCCAGCACGGCCCGGGCCTGGACCTTCTCGTCGCGCTTGCCCGAGGTGAGGAACGCCTTGAGCTCCTTGGCGACGACGGCCGCGACGATCCGGTTGGCCGCCGAGGTGCCGAGCACCTCCTTCGTCTGGCCCTCGAACTGCGGCTCGGCGAGCCGGACGGTGACCACCGCGGTGAGGCCCTCGGTCGCGTCGTCCTTGGTGACGTCGTCCTCGGCGACGCGCAGCAGCTTGCTGGCCCGCAGCACCTCGTTGACGGTCTTGGCCAGCGAGCGCTCGAAGCCGGTGACGTGGGTGCCGCCCTTGGGGGTGGCGATGATGTTGACGAAGGAGCGCAGGGTGGTGTCGTAACCGGTGCCCCAGCGCAGCGCGATGCCCACCTCCAGCTGGCGGGTGACCTCGGTGGGCGTCATGTGCCCGAGGTCGTCGAGGACGGGCACGGTCTCCTTGAACGTGCCCTCGCCGTTGAGCCGCAGCACGTCGCTGATCGGCTTGTCGGGCGCCAGGAACTCGCAGAACTCGGTGATGCCGCCGTCGAAGCGGAAGGTCGTCTCCTCGACCTTGTCGCTCTCGGTCAGTCTCTCGTCACGGACGACGATGGTCAGCCCCGGGACGAGGAAGGCGGTCTGCCGGGCCCGGCTGTGCAGGCTCTCCAGGGCGAGCTTGGCGTCCTTGAGGAAGATCTGCCGGTCGGCCCAGTAGCGGATCCGCGTCCCGGTGCGGGTCTTGGGCACCTTGCGGACCCTGGTCAGGCCGTTCGCCGGCTCGAACGGGGCGTCCGGGCTGGTCTCGGTGAAGATGCCGGGGGTGCCGCGGCGGAAGCTGATCGCGTGGGTGTGACCGCTGCGGTCGACCTCCACGTCCAGCCGGGCGGAGAGCGCGTTGACGACGGAGGCGCCGACGCCGTGCAGACCGCCGGAGGCCGCGTAGGAGCCGCCGCCGAACTTGCCGCCGGCGTGCAGCTTGGTCATGACGACCTCGACGCCGGACAGCCCGGTCTTGGGCTCGACGTCCACCGGGATGCCGCGTCCGTTGTCGCGGACCTCGACCGAGGCGTCGTCGTGCAGCACGACCTCGATCCGGTCGCAGTAGCCGCCGAGCGCCTCGTCGACGGAGTTGTCGATGATCTCCCAGAGGCAGTGCATCAGGCCGCGGCTGTCGGTGGAGCCGATGTACATGCCCGGGCGCTTGCGGACCGCCTCCAGGCCCTCCAGGACGAGCAGGTGCCGAGCGGTGTAGTTGGAACCGTCGTCACCGGCCAGCAGAGCGGACGGCACGGTCGTTTCGGCACTCACGCGGCACTCTCCTCGGTGAAGTCTCTGTCTCATCGGTCACGTCCGGACGGGTCCGGACCGTCCGCCAGTGCAGCACATCGCACCGACAGCCGTTCCCCTGTGTGTGCACACCCCTCCGCTGGGTGCACAGCACGACGAGCCGGTCCCGCGCAGCTTGTACGCGCTGCGCGAACAAGCGCCGCGCCGGATTGGCCGCGCCGGGGCTCCATCTCCTCCCGGTACCAGCGGTCCTGGCGGATCGTGGGACCGGGCACAGGCTCCGGAACTGCCGTTATGCAGGCTACCGGGGCCGGGGACGGGGCTTATGCTCCAACCCAGCAGAGGATTATGCTACGCGGACTCCGACACTCGGTTCCGATCGGGCGTTCGAGCGAGAGACGGATCCTGGGATTCGGTACGCATGAACCACCGGCCCCCGGGGCACGTCCTCATCAACACAGCAGAATCCTCAGAGAAGAAAAGCCACGAGCGGGAACGTTTTCGGCCTGGTTGGATGTTGACCCTGGTACGACAGCTCGTCGAGCTAGAGAAGAGGCGACGTGACTACTGTTCTGACCCCTGCGAGCCCGCTCACCGCGGCTGACCGCTGCGACCGCTGCGGCGCCCAGGCTTACCTGCGCGTCGTACTCGCAAGCGGTGGAGAGCTGCTCTTCTGCGCCCACCACGGCCGGAAGTTCGAGCCCGAGCTCAAGAAGATCGCCGTGGAGATACAGGACGAGAGCGGTCGACTGAGCGGCACCGCCGCGACGACCGACACCGACGAGCGCTGATCCCGGGCGCCACGCAACAGCAAGAGCGTCGAGCTGTGTCCGGTCGCGCACGGCGCGCGACCGGTGAGCCGGGCGGCCGACC
>NZ_JBHXKE010000306.1:0-9269 GCF_042722765.1 Kitasatospora sp. NPDC058406 | reverse complement strand
ATATATAACCGCGAGCGGGCTGCGGTTGTGCTGCAGCCCGGGGCGGGGGGCGGCTGGGTGCTTTGGTCTCTAACCGTGCCGACCCGGCCGGCCCGGCGGACCGCGTTCCCACCCTGCCCTGACGCGAGGACCCTGACGCGAGGACCCTGATATACGAGGACCCTGACGCGACGGCCCTCACGCGAGGTCCCGGGGACGGGTCCCGGGGGGCGACGGGCGTCAGCCGACCGCCGCGAGCAGCTCGGCCAGCCGGCCGGTCCGCTCCTCGTCCAGTGGCAGCAGCGGGCGGCGCGGCGTGCCGACGTCCAGCCCGCGCAGCGCCAGGCCGGCCTTGACGGTGGTGGGCAGGCCGCCGCGCAGGATGAACTCCAGGACCGGCAGCTGGCGGTAGAACACCTTGCGGGCGGTGTCCAGCTCGCCGGCCCGGACGGCACGGTAGAGCTCCAGCACCGGTTCGGGGATCAGGCACGGCGCCGCGGTGCACCAGCCGGCCGCGCCGGCGGCGAACGCCTCCAGCGCCAGCGGGTTGCTGCCGTTGTAGAACGGCAGTGCGCCGTCGGTGAGTTGGGAGAGCCGGTGCATCCGCTGCACGTCGCCGCTGCTCTCCTTCACCATGGTGATGTTCTCCACCCGGTCGACGAGGGAGACCATCAGCTCGGGGGAGAGGTCGATCCCGCTGGTGGCGGGGTTGTTGTAGATCATCACCGGCACCGAGACAGCCTCGGCCACCGTGGTGAAGTGCCGGATCACCTCGCGTTCGTCCAGCTTCCAGTACGACACCGGCAGCACCATCACCGCGTCCGCGCCCGCCTGTTCGGCGAAGCGGGCGCGCCGGACCGCGTTGCGGGTGGTGAGGTCCGCGACGCCGACGACCGAGGGCACCCGTCCGGCCACCGCCGCCAGCGCGGTCTCGGCGGCGGTGTACCACTCCTGGTCGTCGAGGTAGGCGCTCTCGCCGGTCGAGCCGAGCGGTGCGACGGCGTGGACGCCGGAGACGATCAGACGGTCGACGAGGGCGGCGAGAGCGTCGGTGTCCACGCCGCCGTCACCGGCGGCGAACGGGGTCACCGGGTAGGCGATGATCCCTTCCAGGGTGAGGCTCGTCATCTCAGGCACCGCCGTTCGTGTCGTGGGCGTCGTGCGCGTCGTGGGTGTGGGGGGAGCCGGGCGGGACGAGTGCGTCGCCGTGGCCGGCCCGCAGGGCGCGCCGGGCGTAGTAGGCGAAGTTGGCCTGGCCCCGCTTGGGGGTGGAGGTCCAGTCGTGGGCCTCGCGGGCGAGCAGCTCCGGTATCTCCTGGATCCGGCCGGCCGCGGAGGCCAGCAGCTGGAGCCGGGCCGCCCGTTCGAAGAGCACGGCGAGGGTGCAGGACTCCTCGACGGTGCCCGTGGCCACCAACTGTCCGTGGTGGGCCAGGAGCAGCGCCCGCTTGTCGCCGAGCGCGGCCGAGATGAGCTCGCCCTCCTCGTTGCCGACCGGGATACCGGGCCACTTCTCGAGGAACGCGCAGTCGTCGTACAGCGGGCAGAGGTCCATGTGGGAGACGACCAGCGGGGTCTCCAGCATCGACAGTGCGGAGATGTGCAGTGGGTGGGTGTGGATGATGCAGTTGACGTCCGGGCGGGCCCGGTACACCCAGCTGTGGAAGCGGTTGGCCGGGTTGGCCATGCCCCCGCCTTCGAGGACGTTGAGGTCCTCGTCCACCAGGAGCAGGTTGGATTCGGTGATCTCGTCGAAGCCGAGCCCGAGTTGCTGGGTGTAGTAGGTGCCGGGCCGCTCGGCGCGGGCGGTGATCTGACCGGCCAGCCCGGAGTCGTGGCCGGCGTCGAAGAGGATCCGGCAGGTGAGCGCGAGCTTCTGGCGGACGGTCCAGTCGTTGTCGGGGATGGCGCTCTGCATCCTGCGGTGTGCGAGGTCGACCAGGTCCGCCTTGGCGGCGGTCAGGGTCTCGGCCATGACGGTGCTTCTCCTTCGTGCGGGGACACCGGGTCCGTCGGGGACGCCGGGGTGCGGCGCGCCGCCGGCGTGCGGCGCGTCGGTGTCGTGCGCCGGAGGATCGACGAAGGACACGTCGTTCACCTTAGGACACCTTGTGTCCTCGTGTCGACGCCGAACGGGCGGCGTACCGGGCGGCGTACCGGGTGCCCGGCGCCGCCACCGAGGGTGACGGTCGGCGGAGGTGCCTGCCGGGGGTCACCCGGCGGGGGCCGGACCGGTGGTCAGCTCTCCCCGCCCGTGCGCCGGATCAGTCCGGACTGCTCGGCGTCCTCGCGGAGACCGCCCCGGGGGGCGCCGCGGTCGGTGCGGTCGCCCCGGGCCGCGGCCGTGCAGAGGGCGAAGACGATCAGGGCGCTGGCCGCCACGGCGAGGATGCCGAGCGCGGTCAGGACGCGGAGCCAGGTCACGGAAGGTGCCTCCTGGAGGGCGGCGCGAAGGGTACCGCCGGGGATATCGGCAGACCGGCCCGCCAGGTCGAGTGTTCACGGGCGGTTCCGCATCGCGTCCGCCGCGCGAACGGTGGCGTGCGCGGGCGGTCGAAGCGCAGGAGGCGCACTATTCCGGCACGTGCGCCCCTGGTGGGACGGCCGGCGCCCGCAGGGCCCCGAGGTCCGGCTTGCCGGTCCCGGTGAGGAGGATGCCCGGCAGGACCAGGATCGTCGCCGGGTCGCAGAGCGGCCCGCTCCGGTCCCGCACCCACCGGTGCAGCTGCTCAGCCGTCACCCCGCTGCCCGGCAGCACGGTCACGGCGGCGTGCGCCCGCTGGAGCCGGTCCGGTCCGGTCGTGGCGAACATGGCCGCCGTCCGTACCGCGGGGTGCGCCAGCAGCGGTTCCTCCACGTCGCGGAGGAACACGTTGTGCGCGTCCACGATCGCCATCGGATCGCGCCGCCCCGCCACCGTCAGGTAGCCGGCCCCGTCCAGACTGCCCGGGTCGCCGGTGTCCGGCAGGCCGTTGCGGAGGACCCTGGCGGTCAGCTCCGGGTCGCGCCAGTAGCCCTGCATCGCGGTGGGCGTCCGCACCGTGGCGGCCACCAGCTCCGGCCGCGGCGGGCGGACGGACCGGCGCAGGCCCCCCTTCGGCCGCCCGGTCGACCCTCCGGTGAACCGGACCGCCATCGCGTCCTCGGGCCGGAACCGGGGCGCCACCGGCTCGGCCGGCAGCGGCGCGGCCGGCTCCAGCAGGTCCGTGCCCGGGCCGGTCGGTCCGAGCGCCAGCAGTTCGGCCGAGGGCAGTTCGGCCGCGATCCGCGCGGCGGCCGCGCCGAACCGCGCGGGATCGACGACGAACGCCGGCAGCGCCCGGGCCGGCCGGTGGACACCGGCGAGGCACTCGGCCGCCGTGAGCGCCTCCGCCCCGTGACGCAGTGCCACCCGCCCCGGATCTCGCGTCAGCCCGGCCAGGACCAGCCCGGTGTACGTCGCCGTCCCCGCACCGGCCCCCGCGGCCTCCCGCAGTGTCCCCGCCACGTCCAGCCCTCCGCCCGCCGTGCACCGCCGTGCACCCGCCACCCGTCCGCCGTGCGCCCGCCGTGCCGAGCCCGGCCCCGGTCGTCCCGCCGCTCACCGTGCCGAGCGGGTCGGTGAACTGATCGACCATCATGTCGGCCGCCACCATAGAGCGCGCCTGCCCGGTATGCCCGGGCCGTCGCGGCGGAGGCGCCGGTCCGTGGCCGGTCCGTCGGTGGCCGGTCCGGCGGACCGCACCGGCTTCGTGGGGCCGGCCCGCGGCACACCGCGGCACGCCGCCGGAACCGGGGACCCGGCCTCCGACGTGGACTGTTGTGGATTGTTATCGTGCCGGGTCGGGCACGGACGGGAGGGCCGGCACCCTTCCCGCCCCCCAGGTCGGGGATTCCTCCCGTCCTGCGGGACGGACGCGCGCCCTCGGCCGGTTCGCCGGGGCGGGTTCCCGTTCCTCGGCCCGAATTCGGCGTGCGATCGCCACGCGAGGACGTGCCGGCCCTCGATGGGCGTACAGTCCGTCCGCCTGCCCGGCGGGCAGGATGCTTCGAGCAGCGTTGAGGTCAGGATCATGGAACACCCCACAGGCACGGCAGTCCCACCGGCGGCCCCGACCGGCGACGCGGTCCGTCCACGGTCCCGGCGTCCGCTCCGCCGCTCCCCGGATCCGGGCCGAGGACCCGCCGCCACGCTGAGGACGGGGGCACCCCCGTCTCCCCGGCCCGGCGGCGGGGGTCTCCCGGGAGAGCGCCGGTGAGCACCGTGGACGGGTCGACCGGCGCGGGTGGCCCGACGGCGGTCCGGCCGCGGACCGGCAGCCGGACGGGGCCGACCCCGGCGGCGGGCGTGGGCGTGGGCGTGGGCGTGACGATGGCACCGCGCGGGCTGGTCGACCTGCGCGGCGAAGCCGGCGAGCCGTTCGCCGTCGAGTACCCGGGCGACGCCGTCGTGGTCGTCTCCGGCCTGCCCGGGAGCGGCAAGAGCACGTTGCTGCGCCGGTGGTCCGCCGGGGCGCCGTCGGCCGCCACCGTCGACCCGAGGGCCGTCCACGAGGCCTGCGCCGCCGTCATGCCCGCGCGCCTGCCGTACGGCGTCTACCGGCCGTGGGCACGGCTGGAGCACGTCCGGCTGCTCCGCCGGTCGGTCTCCCGCGGCGGACCGCTGCTGGTCCACGACTGCGGCAGCCGGGCGTGGATGCGCCGCTGGCTCGCCCGCTCGGCCGCCCGCCAGGGACGCGAGCTGCACCTCGTCCTGCTCGACGTCGGCGCCGCCACCGCCCTGGCCGGGCAGCAGGCCCGCGGCCGGTGGGCGCCCCGCCGAGCCTTCGCCCGCCATCGGCGCGGCCTCGACCGCCTCGTCGCCTCGCTCACCCGGCACGCCCGCGGCGACGGCGCGACGCCCACGCCCGAGGCCGCGTCGGTGCTCCTGCTGGACGCGGCCTCCCGCTCACGGGCGGTGCGGGCACGGTTCGGACCGGGGCCGTCGGGCACGACGCCCGGAGCCTGAACGGGCCACCCCGTCCCGGCTCGTCCCGCGCTGTCTCGCCCCGTCCTCGCCCCGTTCTCGGTGGGGCTTCGGCGCGGACGGGCGGGGCTCGGCGGCCGGGCGCCGGCCTGCCGGGGATCCGGCGGCGCTCGGAAGTGGTGGCCGTCACGGCGCCGCTCCGGCTGATGATCTGGTGGCGGGGGTGGTCGGGTGGGGAGACTGGGGAGAGAGATCACCAACCGATCCGTCCGCCGAGAGGGAGCCCCCGCATGCCCGGCCACACCGCCGTCACCGAGAGCCTCTGGTTCCGCCGCTTCCACCCCGTCGACGCGGCGCCCGCACGGGTCGTGATCTTCCCGCACGCGGGCGGGTCTGCCGGCTACTTCCTGGAGTGGTCGGCGGCCCTCTCGCCCTACGCGGACGTGCTCGCCGTCCAGTACCCGGGCCGGCAGAACCGGTTCGGGGAGCCTGCGGTCGACTCGCTGGCCGTCCTCGCGGACCGGGCCTACCAGGCGCTGCTGGGCTGGGCGGACCGCCCGCTCACCCTCTTCGGGCACAGCATGGGCGCGTCCGTCGCCTTCGAGGTGGCGCGCCGCTTCGAGCGCGACGGGGTGGCCGGACCGGTGCGGCTCTGCGTCTCCGGCAGCCGCGCGCCCTCCGTGCCCCGGGACTCGACGGTCCACCTGCTGGACGACGACGGCCTGCTCGCCGAGGTCGGCAGGCTCGGCGGCACCGACGAGCGCGTCCTGGCCGACCCCGAGGTGCGGGAACTGATCCTGCCGTCACTGCGCGGCGACTACACGGCCATCGAGACGTACTGCGCCGCGCCGGACGCGACGGTCTCCCTGCCGGTGACCGCACTGACCGGCGACGCCGACCCGCGCGCGACGCTCGACCAGGTCCGCGGCTGGGCGGCCCACACCACCGGCGGCTTCGACCTGAACGTGTTCCCCGGCGGCCACTTCTACCTCGCCGACCAGCGCGCCGCCGTGGTGGAGGTCCTGACCGCCCGTCTGCGGGGCTGACCCCGGCGTCAGACGGAGACCAGGTCGACGAGTCGGGCCAGGGCTGCCGCGAGCGCGTCCAGGCCCGGCCCGGCCGCCCCGCCGGGCTCGTCCATGTAGAGGTTGCGGCGGATCTCCACCATGAGCGCGCTGACGTCCGCCGTCCCGCCGTAGTACCGCAGCGGCACGTACGTCCCCGCGAAGGGGCTGTCGAGGCCGGTACCGCCGAACCCCGCGAACGCCCGCTGCGCCGCGTCGAGCAGCGGGGCGGGCGTGTGGCGGGCGTCGGTGCCCAGGCAGATCGGCGGCCGGGGGCCGTCGCCGTGGAGCTCGTACGGCAGGGCCTTCGTCGGGTACGAGTGGACGTCGACGACCACCGCGCGGCCGACCGCCGCGAGGCGTCCGGCGACCGCGGCCGTCATCGCCTCCGCGTACGGGTGGAAGTAGCGGTCGAGCAGCGGCCCTCCGTCGAAGCCGGCCGGGCGGAGGTCCTCGCGGTGGGTGGTCCGGGTGTAGACCGCCCCCATGCCGGCCGCGAGCATCTCCTCGCGCTCGTCGGGGAACCGCTCGGGGTCGACGACCAGCCGGGAGAGCCGGTTGACGAAGCGCCAGGGCGTCGATCCGGCGGCCTGCGCGGCCCGGTGGGCGATCTCCGCCGTGTGCGCGTCGGTGATGTGGTCCAGTTCGAGGGCGAGCTCCCGGTCGTCCAGCACGATTCCGGAGCGGACGTCGGCGGGTACCGTTCGGGCGGAGTGCGGGACGTGGAGGATCACGGGGGAGTCGGGCGATCCGGGGTGGAGCCGGAAGGGGCCGGCCACGTCGGGTGCCCCGGGTGTCCCGGGCGTCCTGGGTGCGTCGGGTGCGTCGGGTGCGTCGGTCATCTGTGCCTCGCTGCGCGTCCGGTGGTGCCACGGGGGTGTCACCGCCATCATGTCCGCCCGGGGCCGCCCCGATCACCCGATCAGCGGATCACCCGGCCGACCGGTCGTCCGATCCGCTCCGGCCCTGCGGAACTCCCCTGCGAGGCCCCGCTCAGGAAGCGGGGTCGATGGTGACCTTCACGTGCTTCATGATCGGCTGGTCGCTCTGGGTGCTGTAGTCGCCGAGCGCGCAGAGCACGTTCATCTCGGGCATGTAGCCGGCCGCGCACCCGCGGGGGATGTCGTACGGGATCGCGAGGTAGCCGTGGAGGGAACGCCGGCTGCCGTCCTTGGCGGTGCTGGTGATGTCGACGGGACCGAGGTCGGCGATTCCGCGGTCGCGCATGTCGGCGCGGTTCATGAAGACGAGCGTGCGCAGGTTCTTGACGCCCCGGTAGCGGTCGTTGTCGGAGTAGATGGTGGTGTTCCACTGGTCGTGGGAGCGCATGGTGCCCAGGGCCAGGGTGCCGGGCGCGGGCACGACGTCGGGCAGGGCGGCGGCGGAGAACTCCGCGCGCCCGGACGGCGTCAGGAAGACCAGCTCGCGGGCGGGCTGCCGGATGCGGAAGCCGAGGGGCAGGCGCACCCGGCGGTTGAAGTCCTCGAAGCCGTCGAGCGCCCGGGACATCGTGTCGCGGATCCGGTCGTAGTCCTCGACGTACCACTCCCAGGGCGTGGCGCTGTCGGGCAGGGCGGCACGGGCCATGCCCGCGACGATGGCCGGCTCGGAGAGCAGGTGCGGGGACGCGGGCCGCTTCATGCCGACCGACAGGTGGACCATGCTCATCGAGTCCTCGACGGAGGTGCTCTGCACGCCGCGGCGCTGATGGTCCTTCTCGGTCCGGCCCAGGCAGGGCAGGACGAGGGCCAGGCGACCGTGCACGAGGTGGCTGCGGTTCAGCTTGGTGCTGACCTGGACGGTCAGGTCACAGGCCCGCAGCGCCTCGAAGGTGTACGGGGTGTCGGGCGCGGCGAGGGCGAAGTTGCCGCCCATGCCGACGAACACCGAGATCCCACCGCCGTGCATCGCCTTGATGGTGCCGACGGTGTCCAGGCCGTGCTTCCGGGGCGGCCGGATCCCGCAGACCTCGCCGAGGCGGTCCAGGAACTCGTCGGTGGGGCGGTGGTCGATGCCGCAGGTGCGGTTCCCCTGGACGTTGCTGTGCCCGCGGACGGGGGAGGGACCCGCACCCTCGCGGCCCACGTTGCCGCGGAGCAGGAGGAGGTTGACGACCTCCCGGACGGTGTCGACGCCGTGCTCGTGCTGGGTGAGCCCCAGGCACCAGCTGACGATGCTGCGGTCGGCCTCGCCGTACACGCGCGCCGCCTCCAGGATGTCGGCGCGGACCAGCCCGGACTGCCGCTCGATCTCCTCCCAGGCCGTGGCCTCGCACAGTGCGCGGTATTCCTCGAAGCCCGCGGTGTGGCGGTCGATGAACTCCCGGTCCAGCGCCCGGGGGTCGGTGGCGGACTGTTCCAGGACGGCCTTGGCCATGCCGCGCAGCAGGGCCATGTCGCCGCCGATGCGGGGCTGCAGGTTCAGGGTGCTGGTGCGGGTCGTGCGGTAGAGGCCCATGTCGAGGAAGTCGTGGGGGACGATCGTGCGGGTGGCCGCCGCCTCGACCAGCGGGTTGACGTGCACGATCCGGGCCCCGCGGTGGTACGCCGCGGCGAGGGCGGTGAGCATGCGGGGCGCGTTGGAGGCGGCGTTGACCCCCAGGATGAACAGCGCGTCGGCGGCCTCCCAGTCCTGGAGGTCGACGGTTCCCTTCCCGGTGCCGAGCGAGGCCTGCAGCGCGCGGCCGCTGGCCTCGTGGCACATGTTGGAGCAGTCCGGCAGGTTGTTGGTGCCCAGCTCGCGGGCCATCAACTGGTAGAGGAACGTCGCCTCGTTGCCGAGCCGGCCGGAGGTGTAGAACGCGGCCCGGTCCGGGTCGTCCAGCTCCCGCAGGGTGCGGCCGACCAGCTCGAACGCGTCCTTCCAGTCGATCGGGACGTAGTGGTCCGAGGCGGGGTCGTAGACCATCGGTTCGGTCAGCCGGCCCTGGTTCTCCAGGTCGTAGTCGCTCCACCCGGACAGTTCGGTCACCGAGTGCGCGGCGAAGAACTCGCGGCCGACCCGCTTGCGGGTCATCTCCCAGGTGACGTGCTTGATCCCGTTCTCGCAGATGTCCAGGTGCAGGCCCTTGGTGTCGTCCGGCCAGGCACACCCGGGACAGTCGAATCCGCCGTTCTCGTGGTTCATCCGCATGATGGCCCGTGGGCTGTCGACCGGCGATCCCTTGCGGACCAGGAACCGGCTCACGCTCTTGGCCGCGCCCCAGGCGGCGGCGGGGTGGTGGTAGGGACGGAACTCCGGCTCCCCCTCCGGCACGGGCCCGACCCGGGACTCCGTGGGAC
>NZ_JBHXKE010000305.1:452-9356 GCF_042722765.1 Kitasatospora sp. NPDC058406 | reverse complement strand
GCCGGGTTCGAGTTCACCAGCACCACCCGCAGACCCTCGGCCCGCAACACCCGGCACGCCTGCGTACCCGAGTAGTCGAACTCCGCCGCCTGACCAATCACGATCGGGCCGGAACCGATCACCAGAACGGACTTGATGTCACTGCGCTTAGGCACGCCGGCCCTCCGTCACGAGGTGATCCAGTAGCTGGCGGCGGACCGGTCCACGGCGCGGTCGAGCGGGTCGCGGACCAGCCGGGCGACCAGCCCCACCGGTGTGAACACCAGCAGGTAGACGAGCAGGAGCAGCAACTGCAGGCCGGTCCGGCGCGCGGCGTCCAGGCGTTCGCCGTCGGTGCGTGCGGTCCTGCGGGCTTCGGCGCCGTGAGGTTCGGTGCTGGGACGTGCGGTGCTGGGACGTGCGGTGCCCATCGGGGTCGTCCTTCCGGAGTCCGGGAGTCGGGTGGTGCGGAGGAGGGTGGTCGGGGCCGGGCGGGTGGTCGGGGGTCGGACGGCGGGGGCGGGTGGTCAGTCGAGCGGGATCTCGTCGCGCCAGTCGCCCTCCTCGGTCCAGGCCGGCTGGTCGGCCTTGGCGAGCAGGAAGCCGCCGATCGCCAGGGTGTCGATGTCGGTGCGCATGAAGCAGCGGTAGGCGTCCTCGGGGGTGGCCACGATGGGCTCGCCGCGCACGTTGAAGGAGGTGTTGACCAGGACGGGGCAGCCGGTCCGCTCCTTGAAGTCGCCGAGCAGCCGGTGCAGCCGGGGGTCGGCCTGCGCGGTCACCGTCTGGATCCGCGCGGAGTGGTCGACGTGGGTGACGGCGGGGATGGTGGAGCGGGCGGTCCTCAGCCGGTCCAGGCCCCGGGCGTCCCCGTCCGACTCCAGCCGCTGCTGTTCGGCCACCTGGGCGACCACCAGCATGTACGGGCTGGGCTGGGAGAGCTTGAAGTACTCCTCCGCGTCCTCGGCCAGGACGATCGGCGCGAACGGACGGAACGACTCCCGGAACTTGATCTTCTGGTTCATCACCGACTGCATCGCCGGGTTCCGGGGGTCGCCCAGGATCGAACGCCCGCCGAGTGCCCGGGGGCCGAACTCCATCCGGCCCTGGAACCAGCCCACCACCTTGCCGTCGGCGAGCTGGTCCGCGACCCGCCGGGACAGCTCCTCGGAGCTCAGCCGGGTGTAGGGGATGGCGTGGGCGTCGAAGTACGCCCCGATCCGCCGGTCGTCGAAGCCCGGGCCGAGCCGGGAGGAGCGCATCGCGTCCCGGCCCTGCCGCGGGTGGCGGCGCGGGGCGCGCTGGGCCAGCAGGGCGGCCCCGAGGGCACCGCCGGCGTCCCCGGCGGCGGGCTGGATCCAGACCTCGTCGAAGATCCCCTCCTCGACGATCCGGCCGTTCGCCACGCAGTTGAGCGCGACGCCCCCGGCCAGGCAGAGCCGGCGCTCGCCGGTCCGCTCGCGGGCGGTGCGGGCCAGCCGGACCATCACCTCCTCGGTCACCTGCTGGACGGACGCGGCGAGGTCGAACTCCCGCTCGGTGAGCGCGGCTTCGGGCTCCCGGCGAGGACCGCCGAACAGCTCCTCGAACCGGCGCCCGGTCATCACGTGGCCGTGCAGGAACTCGAACCAGTCGGTGTCGAGGTGGAACGAACCGTCCGGCTTCAGGTCGATCAGCCGCTCCCGGATCAGCCGTGCGTAGACCGGCTTCCCGTACGGGGCGAGGCCCATCAGCTTGTACTCGCCGGAGTCCACCTTGAAGCCGCAGAAGTAGGTGAAGGCCGAGTACAGCAGACCGAGCGAGTGCGGGAACCGCAGCTCGGCGAGCGGTCGCAGGCCGTCCCCGGTGCCGTGCCAGAGCGAGGTGGTGGCCCACTCGCCGACGCCGTCGACGCAGAGCACCGCGGCGGACTCGTACGGGCTCGGGAGGAAGGCGGAGGCGGCGTGCGACTCGTGGTGCCCGAACCGCCGGACCGGGGGGACGTCGCCCAGCCCCAGCCCGCGCAGTTCCTTGCGCACGGTGTCCAGGGTTCGGGCCTTCCACCCGAGCCAGGCGGGCATGACCTCCCGGAAGGAGCTCCAGGTGTGCGGCGCGGTCGCCGCGTACGTGGCGAGCACCCGGCGGAACTTGCGGGCCGGGTCCTCGTAGTAGGCGATCGCGTCGACGTCGTCCAGCGTCATCCCGGCCTCGTCGAGGCAGTACCGGACGGCCTGCGCGGGGAAGGCCGGGTCCTGCCGCCGCCGGCTGAACCGCTCCTCCTGGGCGGCGGCCGCGATGCCGTCCGCGCCGACCAGCGCGGCGGCGCTGTCGTGGTAGTAGGCCGCGATGCCAAGCACTGTGGTGGCCACCGGTCAGCTCCTCAATTCCTCTTCTTCAACGTGACGTTCAGTGCCGCGTACAGGTCGGGCACGGTGCCCTCCGGGGGGTTGAGGGACCGGTACCCGGCCCGGACGCGCTCCCAGACGGTGCTCTCCTGCTGCGGGCCGACCACACCGGGGAGGTCGGCCATGTAACTGTCGATCGCGTCCGCGGCCCAGGCGGAGTGGCCGGTGGCGACGTTGTCGATGGTGTTGTGCAGGTCCACGAACTGGGTGCTGAAACCGTGGTGCCGCAGGGCCGCCCGCGCGCTCCGGTAGCTGCCGCCGACACCGGAGAGCTCCATGGCGAGGTTGAGGCCGAGGATCTCCGGCTGGAAGCGCTGGGGGAAGCGGGAGACGCTCAGCCAGTAGACCGGCAGGGCGAAGGAGTCGTCCCGGAGCCCGGGCCACCCGGCGAACCCGGCGGAGTCGGTGGGCGGCAGTTCGACGCCCATCGTGGCGAGCAGGTCCCGGTAGATCTTCGGGTGGTTCAACTCCCTTTCGCCGTTCCCGAGTTCGTCCCAGTATGTGCGAAAGAGGAACTGGCCGCAGCGGGAGGAGGCCAGCCGGTAGTCGGTGAACCCCTGCAACCAGCCGCCGTCGATCATGATCAGTGGTGCCAACTGGAGCGTGGAGTCGATGAGTTCCTCCCGGCTCGGGATCGGCACGCGGTTCTCGGTGAACTCCGTGCCGTGCCGGTCGTGCGCCTGGTCCAGCCACTCCCGCAGGCCGTTCTCGCCCGCCCAGGCGGCCGGCAGCTGCTGAGGGGCGCGGTCGAGGCCGTAGCGGGCCCGGGCCAGCCAGCGGCGGGCGTAGTCGTACGCGTACCGCCGCAGGCCGGGGGTGTCCTTGCGGGCGAGCAGCGCGCGGTACGCCGCCCGGACGTCGAGCCGGGGGAGCGGGGCGCCGTCGGGGGCGGACGGCGCCGGGGCCGGACGCTCCTGGTGCAGGTACCAGGAACGCTGGGCCCGGTGCAGGGCCCGGCGGTCGTCCGGTCGGCCGGGGCCGTCGCCGTCCGTCGCCGCAGCGCCCGCCGCACCGCCGTCGACCGAACTGCTCGCCGCCCTGACGCCGTTCGCCCCGGGGGCACCGTCGGTCGGCAGACCGGCGATCCAGCGGCGCAGGACGGCGATCTCGGCCGGTGTGAAGATCCGGAACATCGGACCCTTGGGACCGATCAGGCCGCGCAGCAGCGGGCTGGCGTCGGGCCTGCCCGGCCGGACCAGCGGGCTGGCCGCCAGCGCGTCGAGGAACGGGCCGGGCCCGCTGCCGACGTCCGCGAACCACGCGCCGAGCGGCCGGCCCGCGAGCTTGAACCGGGAGTGGTAGACGGCGGCCTGCCGGGCCCGGGTGCAGATCATCCGCCACACCTCGTAGTCCGGGTGCCGGGAGATCAGCGCCTCGTCGAGCAACGCGTCGCACCAGCGCCGCAGTTCGCCGAGGGCCCAGTGGAAGCCCCGGCGCAGCCGCTCCGCACCGGCCGGCCCGTTCTCCGCCAGGTACTGGCGGGCGGCGGCGGCCGACAGGTCCAGCGCGGTGGCCGTCGGCTCGCCGCGCGCGGCGCCGAGGTCCAGGGCCAGGACGTCGTCCCGGTCCAGGACCTCCGGTCCGAGCCCCGCGAGCGGGGGCGGCAGGCCGACCGACCGCAGACAGAGGTCGGCACCCAGCAGTTCGGGCAGGAAGGCGCCGGGCTGCCGGCTCATGGCGAGCAGCAGCGCGGGCAGCCGGAAGCTGAAGCCCTCGACCCGCTCGTTGGCGGCGAGCCGGATCCGGGCGATCGGCTCCTCGATCCGGTGCCGGTGCAGGACGCGGCTGTAGTCGGAGCCCCGGTCCGCCTCCGGGTAGCCGACGCCGACGTCTGCGGCGTACAGGGTGAGCACCCGCAGGGCGAGCTCGGTCTCCGCGTTGCCCGAGCTGGACAGCCACTGGAGCCACGCACCGGCGGACAGGGCCAGTGGCGCGCAGTTCAGCAGGACGCACCGGACGGCCGCGCCGTTGTCCGGCCCGCCGGTCGGGCGGACGTCCGGTCCGGCCAGGACCTTGCGGAACCGTTCGCCGACCTCGGCCGCCCAGGTACGGGCGAGCCCGGTCAGCTCCTCGAAGTCCGCTTGCTCGTCGGTGGGTTGATCGCCGGCGGGTTGTTCGCGGGCAGGTTGTCCGGTGCGCCGGCCCTCCGGGCCGGCGGCGGCGAGCGCCGCCCGCACCGGTTCCAGGTCCGCCGGCCGGAGCGGCAGGTCCCCCTCGGGGTCGAGCGCGCGCAGGTACAGGATGCGGTGGTCGGGCTCGGGCTGGACGGCTGTGTTCCTCATGGCGTACCGCGCACCTCCGTTCGGGCGTGGGGATCAGAACATCGGGTAGATGGAGCTGTCGTTGCGGCGCTTGCGACGGCGGCGGCGGAACAGCGCGACGATCTTCCGGAACATCGGTCGGCTCCCTACTGCTGAGGTGGTCGGCGGGTGGTGCGGCTCAGAGGTCGAGCGCGGTGCGCATGAGCTCGGCGGTCACCTGGTGGCCCCGGTCGGTGAGGTGGACCTGGTCGACGAAGAGCCACTCACCGGCGGCCGGTGACGCCGCGATCGCCGCGTTGGCGTCGAGGAACGGAACCCCGAGTTCCTTGGAGACGGCCGCCAGGCGCTCGGCGTACGCGCGGTGCACGGCCGGGTCGAGGACCGGGGCGAAGAGGTTCCACATGCCCGCGCGCTCGTTGCCCGCTTCCGCGATGAGTGCCCGCTCCTCGGCCGTGAACGGCTTGCGGGTCCAGGCGGCGGTGGGCTGCAGCACGTAGTGGAGCCGCGCTCCGAGCGGGGTCACCAGGTCGGCGAGCGCCCGCAGGTCGCGGGCCACGTGCCGGACGGCGGTGTCGATCCGCTCGGCGGGGTCGGGCACGGCGGTCCCGCCGTCCGCAGGCTCGTCCTGCCGGCCGAGCCGTTTGGCGACCCGGCCGAGCCGGCCCCGGGCCCACCCCGGCTGGCCCAGCCGCTGCCCGAGGTCGGGCGTGCCGAGCTGGCCGAAGAAGTCGCCCGAGAAGAAGAACTGCGGGTAGTCGTCGTCGGCCTGCGGCAGACCGGCCACCACGAGGTTGTTGAGCCCCGAGAAGACCAGGACGTCGCGCACAGCCGGCAGCCGGTGCCGGTGCAGCAGGAAGAGGAGGACCTCCTGCGTGGAGTTGAAGGCCGGCGCCGCCAGGTTGAGCCAGGGCCGGGCGCGCGGGCCCCGGGCGAGCAGCGAGGGGATCGTCCAGGCGTCACCGCCGGCCCCGAAGCCGAACGCGGGGGAGGCGCCCAGGACGACCCCCACCGGTTCCTCGGGAACCGTCCCGTGCAGGGAGACCGGCCCGGCGGTCCCGTGGGAGACGCGGAACCCTCCGGCGTCGGTGTTCACCGTCGAGGAGCGGTAGCCCGTCCGGTTGAAGAACGTCACGTGCGGCAGCCAGCGCATCTCGCCGGTCGCGAAGTCCTCGTACTGCCTGATCTGCGGCGTCAGCCGGTGCTGCGCTTCCACTGCGGCGCCTCCGATGTACCGGTGGGTCTCTTCGACCACCGAGTCTTCGAGGCGTGCCTCGAATGCCGCTCGAACCCCGTCGGAGCCCTGTCCCGGAGCCCTGTCCCGGAGCCCTGTCCCGGGGCCTGTGCCGGGCCCGGCCCGGAGCCCGCCCGCCCCGGGCGCAGGGCGGTCCGGGGCGGGCGTCGGTCCAGGGTCAGGCGGCGGCCTGACAGGGGTCCTCGGCCGAGCCGGCCGAGCCGGCGGCCCCGGTCGAACCGTCGGCCCCGGTGCCGGCCGTCCCCGGGTGCACCGGGCACTCGGCGTACAGCCAGAACCAGTCGCCGCAGCTGGTCGTGGTGACGGTCCCGCCGCTCAGCGCGAGCCGCGCGCGGAGGTTGTTCAGCCCGATGCCGCGCCGCACGGAGGCGGTCTCCGGTGAGGCCCGGACCCCGTTGTTGGCCACCGACAGATGGACCCGGCCGGCCCGCTCCGCGATGATGACCGTGCACCGGGTGGCGTCGCTGTGGCGGAGCAGGTTGGTGACGGCCTCCCGCATCACGATCGACAGGTTGGTGCCCACCTGTTCGTCGAGCCGTTGTGGCGGCTGCCCGTCGATTCTGAGGCTGACCCCGGCGGTCTCCAGGGTCCCGCGCACCACTCTCAGCTCCCGGGCCAACGACATGGCCTGCGGCCCGGTGGCCACCGCACGTACGTCGGCCAGTGCCTGACGGGCAATCAGAAGAGTGTCCCGGAGCTCGGACTGGGCCCGGCCGTCGTCGGTGCCGACCAGGCGCTGGATCAGCTCGATCTTCAGGGTGATCGCCGAGAGGCTGTACCCGAGGAGATCGTGCAGGTCCCGGGAGAACCGCAGCCGCTCGCTGGAGACGGCGATCCAGGCCGCCCGCTGCCGGGCCTCGTGCTGGCGGTGCACGAGGTCGCACAGTGCGCTCAGGCCGTAGGTGAGCAACCCGACTGCCAGCGAAGACAGTTCGAGGTACATCGGCGCGAGCCCGTCGTGCTGGCGCGTGGAGAGCGCCAGCAGGGCGACGTTCACGAGCGCGTACAGCGCCCAGGCCAGCGGTCTGCCGCGCAGCGCGATGAGGATCGCGCCGCCGAGGAAACCGCTCAGGCTGCCCGAGAGGACATCGGTGAGCGGCAGGGTCAGGAAGGTCAGGACGGCCTGGAGGCTGAGCAGCCAGGCGGTGTGCTTGCGCGGCGCTCGGAGCGCCCGGGGGTGGCAGTTGTAGAGCTGGAGGAGGAAGCAGCAGGTCACGATCAGCAGGGCGCTCACCAGCCCTGGTCTGTCGTGGGTGCGCTTCGCGAGATTGACGGCTCCGATGATGCTGAGCCCGAAGGTGACCGCTCCTACGAGTGCGTAGGCGAACCGTGGCGGCATGGTCTCGCCGTGGGGTTCTTCGGTGACCGGTGCGGAGACAAAACGGTGGGGACTCTTTGTGGGGATGTTCATGCCCTCGCCCTTGATCGGTGTACGGCGAGTTCATACACGGGGTGCCTGGGTGTCATGCACAGGGCGCCCAAGTTGGCCGAAACGCTGACGGGTTCGGCGGACCGGTCAACACCCCGGTCCGCCGAACCCGCGGCACTGCGCCCGACACGGGTCACGTCCGCCCCAGGTCGATGCCGGGAGACCGGCTCCTCCCGAAGGGGGGACAGGTCGCCCGTGAGCTCGGTCGGCACCCGGACTTCGGCCGCCCACAACAGGCCGAAGAGCACCGCACAGGCGATCGCCGCGTCCTTGCGGGGGCGGGCTCAGAACTCGTCCGGCAGGCACTCCTCGTGCAGTGCCCCGCCGAAGGCGTGGCGGGCGTGCTCGCGCATCCGCGGGCCGTAGGTGCGGTCGTCCGCCAGGTCGGAGTAGCCCTCGCCCCGGAGGGTGATCAGCCCGGCGGTGTCGGCCAGGTAGACGTCCAGCCCCGGGTACATCAGCATGATGCACGGGATGTCGTCGACGTCGAGGGCGAACACCGGGTACTCGCCGTGCGCGTCGGGCTCGCCGGTCGCCAGGACACGGCGCGAGTCGGATCCGCCGGGGAGCAGGAAGCATTCGTCGAAGCGGTCCGACAGCGCGGCGAAGCAGGAGCCCCACGGCTCGCCGAACTCCTCGTCGGCGAGTTTCCCCATCGGGCGCGGAGTGAAGTCGCCCTCCGGTCCGAACCAGTCGAACCGGCGCAGCAGGCTCGTGTCGTAGGCCAGCCAGCGCCGCAGGCTGGGCGGGAGCGGGCGCCCGCTGGGGAAGGTGATCCCGGCCAGGACGTCGGCCGGCATCGGCTCCGGAGCGCCCGTGAGCCAGGGGCCGACCCAGGGGCTGTAGCCGAGGACGAGCCGGTGCGGATCGGCCTCGACGGAGGCGACGACGCGGTCGGTCAGTGCGGTGCCGTGGTCGGCGGTCGGGGAGGTCATCGGTCTCGGCGTCCTGTCCGTGGGTGGCCGGGTGCTGCTCGGTCGCGCCGAATCTACGACCGGCCTCTGACAGTTCGGCGGTCGGGGACGGGCGGCCGGACGCCGGTGCGGGGCCGGACGGAGTCGGCGTAGCGGTGGCCGGCGAAGGCCCGGACCGCGTCGGGGACGGCCGCGCCCTGGTCCGGCAGCCGGTCCAGGCGCAGCAGCGCGTACACCTGCTGGCCGGCCCGGAGATGGGTCCGCCGGATCCCGAGTTCGGCGCCCGGCACCGCGTACACGGTGAGCCACGGGCGCCGCGTCCGGCCCGGCAGCGGACCGCAGGTTACGGCGGAGAGCTGACGCCGCCGACGCCGGAAGGAGCGCACCGACATCCAGCACCCGAGGACCGCGAGGAGCGGCCGGACGTCGACCAGCTGGTCCGGCCGGGTCACCCCGTCGCGCCTCAGGTACGCGACCGTGAACACCAGGACGACGGCGGTGACGGCCGGCGTCAGGAGGGTGAACGACGGGCCTCGGGTGGGGTTGTGCGGCGCGGTGCGGCACGGAACGGCGCGGTGGGCAGGGCGCGGCAGTACGGAAACCCGGCCCGTCGCGCCCGGGCACTCAGGGGCGGTGCGGCACGCGTTCCCCGGGGGCGTCGGGCCCGACGCCCCCGGCCGCCCCC
>NZ_JBHXKE010000305.1:0-442 GCF_042722765.1 Kitasatospora sp. NPDC058406 | reverse complement strand
GTGCCGCTCGACGCGTGGGGTGGCCGCTCCGGGGCCGCCGGGGGGGGGGGGCCCCCCCCCCCCCGGCCGCCCCCTCCTGCGACCACGTCAGGGTGGCGACGATGGAGCGGAACGCGTTGCGGTAGACGCTCGGGCTGCTGCCCGTGTACCGCTGGAAGTGGTGGCGGAGGTTGGCGGGCGTCCCCAGCCCCGTACGGGCGGCGATCCGGGCCACCGGCTCGTCCCCGCGCTCCAGGAGGCGCTGCGCCCGTTGGATGCGGGCGCGCAGGAGGTACTGGAGCGGCGGCAGGCCGGTCTCCGCCCGGAACCGGCGGGTCAGACCGCGGACGGTGAGCCCGGCGTGCCGGGCGATGTCGTCCAGGGTGAGCGGGCGGTCGAGGTGGGCCTCCATCCACCGAAGGGTCGGCCCGAGACCGGACCCGGAGGGTCCGGGCGTCCCCGG
>NZ_JBHXKE010000304.1:0-9402 GCF_042722765.1 Kitasatospora sp. NPDC058406 | reverse complement strand
GCCCACCACCCCGCCGCGCGCTCCGGCCCCCGAGCCGCGAACGCCGTCCGCATCCCCCCGCCGAGGGTTCAGTCCACTTCCCGGGCGTGCCGGGAGAGCGCCGACGCGGCCAGCGAGTTGTGCACGCTGAACGCCACCGTGCCGGGCAGGTAGCGGTCCTGGGACCACTCCACGGGGGTGCCGGTCGGGTCGGTGGTCCGCCGCCGCTCGCGCAGCAGCGGGCCGCCGCGGCGGCAGCCGAGCAGCCGGGCGTCGTCCGCGTTGGCCACGACGATGTCGATGGTGTGGTCGGCGTCGGTGAACAGGATGCCGTGCTCGCGCAGGACCTCGGTGTGCGAGACGACGTCCGGCGGCAGTTCGGCGACGATCTCGCCGACCCGGGGCGGGTAGACCGTCCGCTCCACCATCACCGGCTTGCCGGAGAGGGTGCGCAGCCGGACCGTCACGTAGACGTCCGCGCCCTGCTCCAGGCGGAGCTGCTCGCGTTCGGCGGCGTCGGCCGGGCGGCGGACCAGCGAGTCGAGTATGCCGCCGGGCTCCTCCCCCATCGAGTACGCCCAGTGCGTGAAGCTGAGCAGTTCGGAGAAGCTCTGCACGCGGGCCGTTCCCAGCACCACCCGGCGGGTGCCCCGCCGCGAGGTGACCAGCCCGTCCGAGCGGAGCACGGCGAGCGCCTGGCGGACGGTGCCGCGCGAGACGCCGTACTGCTCGGCGAGCGCGCCCTCGGCGGGAAGCCGGCCGGCCTCGCCGAACGCGCCGGTGGTGATCGCCTCGCGCAGGTCGGCGGCGACCTTGCGGTAGAGCGCGCCGGTGGCGCGGTCCTCGGCGGCCGGACGGCCCGACTCCACTGCCACGTCAGTCAATGTCCCTCCAGGGGCGGTGTCCTGCACAGCCGTACCGGCGCGGACAGCCCGACCTTATCCCGCTGCGCCACCGAAGCATCGCACTCCGGCGATCATCCGCCGGCGACCTGATTCGACCGTTCCCGCAGCCGACCCCGGGACTGGGCCATCCGTTCACCTTCCCGTCATCGGGCTCCGGCGTACTTACCCCCGTCAGCGAAGTTGGCTAGTCAACTCGGGCGCCGAACAACCGGCCGCTCACCCCGGCCCGGCCGCCCCGGCCACCCCACTCGCCCGACGAATCCCCGCGAAACGCACCCCTCGCAGTACGCCCTGATCAGGAGACTGACCCGTGACCGTGCACCGTGCCCGCGCCGCCGCTTTCGCGGCCGTACTGACCGCCGCCGCGCTCTCCCTCACCGCCTGCGGCTCCGCCGGTTCGACCGCCAAGGCCGGCGACGCCGCCAAGGCCGGCACCAAGGACGCCAAGGAGGCCACCTCCGCGGCCGACCTCGGCGGCATCGACGGCCTGATCGCCGCCGCCAAGAAGGAGGGCAAGCTGCACGTCATCACGCTGCCCCGGGACTGGGCGAACTACGGCAAGATCATCGACGGCTTCAAGGCCAAGTACGGCCTGGAGGTCGAGGAGGAGAACCCGGACGGCTCCAGCCAGGACGAGATCAACGCGATCACCTCCCGCAAGGGCCAGGACCGCGCCCCCGACGTCGTCGACCTCGGCAGCGCGTTCGCGCTCCAGGCGGTCAAGGACGGCCTGCTCGCCCCCTACAAGGTCGCGACCTTCGACAAGGTCCCGGCCTCCCAGAAGGACGCGGCCGGCGCCGCCGTCAACGACTACGGCGGCTACATCTCGATCGGCTGCGACGCCAAGAAGATCGCCAGCTGCCCGAAGACCTTCGCCGACCTGCTCAAGCCCGAGTACAAGGGCCAGGTCGCCCTCAACGGCAACCCGACCAAGTCCGGCTCGGCGTTCGGCGGCGTCTACGCGGCCGCGCTCGCCAACGGCGGCTCGCTGGACAACATCCAGCCCGGCATCGACTTCTTCGGCAAGCTCAAGCAGTCCGGCAACTTCAACCCGGTCGAGTCGACCCCCGCCACCATCGAGAAGGGCGAGACCCCGATCTCGATCGACTGGTCCTACCTGAACGCCGGTTACAGCGACCAGTTCAAGGACAAGGGCGTCGACTGGAAGGTCTCCATCCCCTCCGACGGCAGCTACGCCCAGTTCTACAACCAGGGCATCAACAAGTGGGCCCCGCACCCCGCCGCCGCGCGCCTGTGGCAGGAGTACCTGTTCAGCGCC
This sequence comes from Kitasatospora sp. NPDC058406, assembly GCF_042722765.1. Taxonomy (NCBI): domain Bacteria; kingdom Bacillati; phylum Actinomycetota; class Actinomycetes; order Kitasatosporales; family Streptomycetaceae; genus Kitasatospora; species Kitasatospora sp. NPDC058406. The sequence goes on along the minus strand of NZ_JBHXKE010000304.1, from coordinate 7,239 downwards.
GAGGGCCAGAACCTCTTCCTCGGCGGCTACGCCACCCCGTCCACCTTCGACGCCCTGAAGAAGGAGGGCACCCTCGACGCCACGGCCGCCGCCAAGCTGCCGACCGTCGAGAAGCCCTTCACCACCTTCCCGACCCAGGACCAGATCACGGCCGCCAAGAAGGTCGTGACCGAGAACTGGACCAAGGCGATCGCGGGCTGACACTCCCGCCCCGCACCGCACTTCGGGCCGACTCCACCGCGAAAAGGCACTCATGACCACGGCTCCCACCCCGGTGCCGACCACCCCCGCCGCCACCGACCTCGGTGGCGGCGCGGGGGCGTCCGGAACCGCCACGACGTCCACCCCCACGACCACCGTCCCCGCCCCCCGGCGGCGACCGCTCGCCCGGCTCGGCGGCGCCTCCTGGCTCGCCACCGTCCCGCTCCTGCTCTTCTTCCTCGTCGGCTTCGGCCTGCCGGCCGTCGCCATCGTGATCGGCGCGTTCACCACCTCCACCGACGCGGAGGGCGGCGGCGGCCAGTTCACGTTCGACAACATCACCGCCTCCGTCCAGGGCGCCTACTGGACGGCCATGCTGAGCAGCCTCAAGCTCTCCGCGCTGACCGCCCTGCTCGCCACCCTGATCGGCCTGCCGATCGCCCAGGCCGTGGTCACCTCCCGGCACACCTGGCTGCGCCAGGCCGTGCTGACCGCCTCCGGCGTGCTCGCCAACTTCGGCGGCCTGCCGCTCGCGTTCGCGTTCGTCGCCACCCTCGGCAACGCCGGCGAGGTCACCCAGCTGCTCCACCTCACCGACCACGGCTGGACGCTCTACTCGTTCACCGGACTCACCATCGTGTACCTGTACTTCCTCATCCCGCTGATGGTGCTCACCATCACGCCGGCCCTGGACGGCCTGCGGGTGCAGTGGCGCGAGGCGGCCCAGAACAACCGGGCCACCACCGTCCAGTACTGGCGGCACGTCGCCCTGCCGATCCTGCTGCCCTCCCTGCTCGGCGGCTTCGTCCTGCTGTTCGGCAGCGCCTTCGCCGCGTACGCCACCGCCGCCGCGATGGTCGGTGCGACCGTCCCGCTGGTCAGCCGCTCGATCGCCGACGCGCTCTCCGGCAACGTGCTGGTCGGCCAGGGCAACCTCGCCCTCGCCCTCAGCCTCAACATGATCGTCGTGGCCGTCCTCGTGATGGCCGTGTACCTCCCCCTCCAGCGCCGGAGCGCCCGATGGCTCAGCTGACCCCCACCCGTACCGGCCGCACCAAGGTGCGCTGGTGGCGCGGCGCCGTCCTGGGAATCGCCGGAATCTACTTCGTCGTCCCGCTCGCCGCCGCCGGCTACTTCTCGATCGACGAGCCCCAGGGCTACTCCTTCGAGGCGTACACCGGGCTGCTCTCCGCGCCCGGCTTCCTCGACAGCCTCTGGCTCACCCTCGGGCTCGCCGTCGTCACCGTCCTGGTGCTGCTGCTCCTGCTGGTCCCCGCCCTGATCGCGGTCCGGCTCGGCGCGCCGAAGCTGCGCCCGGTGATCGACGTGCTCTGCACCCTGCCGCTGGTCGTCCCGCCCGTCGCCCTCACCGCCGGCCTGATCGGCGTGCTGCGCTGGGGCCCGGACTACCTGATGGACACGCCGTTCTTCCAGACCTTCGTGTTCGTCCAGGACCCGGACTTCCCGCTGGTCCTGGTCATCGCCTACGTGCTGATGGGCCTGCCGCTCGCCTACCGCGCACTGGACGCCGGCCTGCGCGCCGTGGACGTCCGCACCCTGGTCGAGGCCGCCCGCAACTGCGGCGCGAGCTGGCCGCGTGCGGTGTTCACCGTCGTCCTGCCCAACCTGCGCGGGGCGCTGCTGAACGCCTCCTTCCTCACCCTGGCCCTGGTGCTCGGCGAGTTCACCGCCGCCTCGATCCTCGGCTACCAGCCCTTCCCGGTCTGGATCTACACGGTCGGCAACAGCCAGGCCCACATGTCGGTCGCGGTCTCCATCCTGAGCCTGCTGATCACCTGGCTGCTCCTGCTCCTGCTGGCCACCCTCGGCCGCGAGCGCCACGCCAAGACCACGTCCTGACCTCCCTGACCGCACGCCGGCCTCCCCCGCACCTCCGGAGAACTCCCTTGACCTCCCTCGCCGTTGAGAAGACCGCCACCCGATCGGGCGGCGCGACCGTCGAATTCCGCTCGCTGCGCCGCACCTTCGGCGCCACCACCGCGCTCGACGGCCTCGACCTGACCGTGCAGCCCGGCGAACTCCTCGCCCTGCTCGGCCCGTCCGGCTGCGGCAAGACCACCGCGCTGCGCATCCTCGCCGGCTTCGAGCAGCACGACTCCGGCCAGGTGCTGGTCGACGGCGAGGACATCACCGCGATCCCCGCCCACAAGCGCGACGCCGGCATGGTGTTCCAGTCGTACAGCCTCTTCCCGCACCTGACCGCAGCCGACAACGTCGCCTTCGGCCTGCGGATGCGCGGCGCAGGCAAGGCCGAACGCCTCAACCGGGCCAAGGAGCTGCTGGAGCTCGTCGGCCTGCCCCAGCACGCCGACCGCTACCCGCACCAGCTGTCCGGCGGCCAGCAGCAGCGCATCGCGCTCGCCCGCGCGCTCGCCCTCCAGCCCCGCGTCCTGCTGCTCGACGAGCCGCTCTCCGCACTCGACGCCAAGGTGCGGCTGTCGCTGCGCGAGGAGATCCGGCGCCTCCAGCAGGAGCTGGGGATCACCACGCTGTTCGTCACCCACGACCAGGAGGAGGCGCTCTCGATGGCCGACCGGGTCGCGGTGCTGCGCGCCGGCCGGCTGGAGCAGTGCGCCGCGCCCGCCGAGCTCTACGCCCGCCCGGCCACCGCCTTCGTCGCCGAGTTCGTCGGCACCATGAGCCGCATCCCGTGCGTCCGGGCCGGCGACGGCGTCGAGGTTCTCGGCCGCCGGCACGCCGTGGACGGCGAGCTGCCCGCGGACGGCCCGCTGGACGTGCTCGTGCGGCCGGAGAACGTCGCGCTGGCCCCGGCGGCGGACGGCCCGGCCCAGGTGGTCTCCGCGTCCTTCCTGGGCGCCGTCACCCGGCTCACCGTCCGGCTCGGCGACGGCACCGAGGTCAAGGCCGACCTGCCGACCGAGACCGCCACCGCACTGCCCGTCGGCTCGCGCGCCGCGCTGACCCTGCCGGAGCGCCCGGTGCTGGTCGACCGCCGTACGGTCTGACCCGTCCGCCCTCCTCCTGATGAACCATCGAAGGTACCGCCATGCCTGCATCCGCTGAATCCGCCGTTCCTGCTGTTCCTGCTGTCCCCGCCGCACCGGTGTCGCCGGCCGCACCCGCCGCGACCGTGACGCCCGCCGCCGTCCTCTTCGACATGGACGGCACGCTGGTCGACACCGAGCACCTCTGGTGGCAGGCCGCCGCCGAACTCGCCGACGAACTCCACCACTCGCTCACCGACTCCGACGTCCCCGAGGTGCTCGGCCAGGCCGTCGAGCACACCGCCGCCCACCTCCACCGGGTCAGCGGGACGTCGCTGAGCGAGGCCGAACTCGCCGACCGGCTCGGCGACTCGTTCGCCGGCAAGGTCGCCGCCGAGACCGTCCCCCGGCCGGGCGCGCTCGCCCTGCTCGCCGAACTGCGCGACGCCCGCGTGCCCACCGCACTGGTGTCGGCCTCGCCGCGCCGCGTCGTCGACATGGTGCTCGGCACCATCGGCCGCGACTGGTTCGCCGTCACGCTGGCCGCCGAGGACACCCCGCGCACCAAGCCCGCGCCCGACCCCTACCTCGCCGCCGCCGCACGCCTCGGCCTCGACCCGGCCGCGTGCGTCGCCGTCGAGGACACCCCGACCGGCGTCGCCTCCGCCACCGCGGCCGGCTGCGTGGTGCTCGCCGTCCCGTCCGGCGACACCCGGATCCCGGGCGGTTCGCGGGTGACGCTGCTCGACAGCCTGGAGCACGCCGACGTCGCGCTGCTGGGGAAGCTCACCGCCGCGCCCGGGGTCTGACCTCCCGTGCCCTACGTACTCCTGGCCCTGGCGATCCTCAGCGAGATCTGCGCCACCAGCTGCCTGAAGCTCACCGACGGCTTCAGCCGGCTCTGGCCGAGCGTGGGGGTGGCGATCGGCTACGTCCTCTCGTTCTACCTGCTCGGCAAGGCGCTGAAGCACATCCCGGTGTCGGTCGCGTACGCGGTCTGGTCGGGAGCGGGGACGGCGGCGGTCGCCGGCATCGGCGTGGTGGCCTTCGGCGAGTCGCTGGGGCGGTTGCAGTGGCTGGGGCTCGCCCTGGTCGTCGTCGGCGTGGTGGTGCTCAACCTGAAGGGCAGCCACTGACGCACGACCGCCCACGGAGCAGGAAGTCGGCCGCCCCGACTTCCTGCTCCGTTCCGCTGCCCTCGCCGGCCCGCCGGCCCGCCGGACGGCGGGCGTCAGAGGTCAGGGTTCAGGGGCCAGGGGTCAGTTCCAGACCTCGCCGTAGAACTGGTTGCCGGTGCCACGCAGGTAGTAGTGGGCCCCGTACAGGCCGCCGGTGCACGCCTGCTGCCACCGGAACGGGTTGGTCGCTATGGAGCCGACCATCACGCCGGTGTCGGCGTCCCACAGCTCGGCACGACCCCAGTAGGACAGCGCGGTGTGCTGCCCCCCGAAGCACACCTGGTGGTTGCCGTTCGCCGGGATGCTGCTACTGGTGCAGACCCCGCCCCCACTCGAACACGATGCGGACGCCGCGCTCGCCGGGGACGCCGCGAAGAGTCCGAAGACGGCCATCGCCGACGTCGCCACGACTGTCCGGACGATTCTCTTCCTCATGGTGCTTCCTCATCTGTCGACCGATGTTGCCGGGGAGCGCCCGTGGGAGCCGGCCCCGGAGGCGTGCCCCCGGGTGCGTCGGCGTCGCCCTCCGGGCCGCTCGATCCGCCGCTCACTCTTCCAAGACCCGGCGCACCGGTCATCGGCGGTGAGTGCACCGGATCTTGACGGACAGTCGACTCGGCCGGCCGCACCCGGCACCGGACACCGGAGCGGTCGCCGGCGGAGCGGCCCGGAGCCCGGGGAATTCCTTGCGCGGTCCGCCCCGGCCGGTGTAGACCCGTGATCATGCTGCCCGAGAGGACGTTCCGCAGTGCCGACCTGCCGCCCGCCGACCGGTTCGAATGCTGGCGGGCGCTCATGTCGGAGACGCACGCACCCATGGACATGTGGAGCGATCACGCTGCCGACTTCTGGGTGAACCAGCGGACCATCGCACTCGGCGAGATCACCGTCTATCCCCTGGAATGCCAACCCCTCACCTTCCGTCGCACACGGAAGCTGATAGGGAGGTCGGACCCCGACGCCCTCCACATCTCGCTGGTCAAGCGCGGGTCGGGAGTGGTCACCCAGGGCAGGGACAGCGTCGCCCGCAAGGAGTTCGAGTACCACACCACCGACACCTCGCTCCCGTTCGTCAGCGCACTCCAGGAGCCGTTCAAGATCATCGGGGTCGAGGTGCCCAAGGCCCTCCTTCCGCTGCCTGCGGGCACCGCCCGACGGATCGTCGGAAGGAACATCTCGGCCCGAGGCGGAATGGGAGCCCTGCTGGCCACGTTCCTCGACCAGGTGACGAGGGAGAGCCACTCCTACCAGCCGGCCGACGCCCCGCGCCTGAGCACGGTGCTGACCGACCTCGTGGCCGCGCTCTTCGCCGGTGTCCTCGACGCCGACCGGTCGCTGACCCCGGAGACCCGCCAACGCACCCTGGCGCTCCGCATCATGGCCTTCGTGCGGAACAACGCCGACGACCCGCAGCTGGACATCCGCGCGATCGCCGCCGCGCACCACATATCCGTCAGCTATCTCCACCGCCTGTTCCAGCGAGAGGGGAACGGAGCCACGGTCGCGAGCTTCCTGCAACACGAGCGGCTCGCGCGAGCGCGGCAGGACCTGGCCGACCCCGCGCACCGGGGGGTGCCGGTGCACGTCATCGCCGCGCGGCGGGGCTTCAGCCACGCGTCGGCGTTCGGCCGGGCGTTCCGCGAGGCCTACGGTGTTCCCCCCGGCGCCTTCCGTCGGCAGTCCCCGGCCTCGGACGCCGCACCAGGGACGGAGTGACGGAGCGTCCGATCGCGGGCAGGCGCGCGCTGCCCGATCGGCAGCGGACTCGTCCCGCCGCCCGGAAACGGCCTGGAGACTGCGGGGAAGCCATGGGGAAGCCGGCACGACGCGGTCGCGGCCGACCGGTCGGGAACCGGTCGGCCGCGGTCACTGCACGACGTCAGTGGGAGAACACCCACTGCTGGGTCGGAATGCCGACGTAGGACCACTGCTGGGCCGCGGCGCCGTCCGACGTGCGGCGGTGGTCTGCCCACCGCCGCACGCGGACCGGATCGGCCGGCGACAGCGGCTCGATCCGGTCCCCCTACCGCTTCACTGATCACCAACCGGACAGAAGCATCCGATCGGCGACTCAGCCCACAACGAGATGCGCCTCAGTGCCGACGGCGGGCTGCGGCCCGTCCGCTTCGCCTCACGAGGAGGACGAGTGCACTTCCCAGGACGATGGCGGCCACCGAGCCGACCACGACGCCGATCGATCCGCCCGCACCGGTCGCGGCGAGCGCCTGCCCCGACTCGTTCAGGTGTTGGACGGGGCCGCCCTGCACGTTGCTTCCGTGGACGGGCGCGCCCTGAACGTTACCGGCCTGAACGGGAGCGCCCTGCACGTTGCCTCCATGGACGGGAACACCCTGGACGTTGCCGCCCTGAACGTTGCTTCCGTGGACGGGAACACCCTGAACGTTGCCGCCCTGAACGTTGCCTCCGTGGACGGGGCCACCCGGCACGTCGCCGTGGTTGTCGTGGCCATTCCCGTGATCGCCCTGTGCAGGACCACCATGCCCGTGACCGCCATGACCGCTTGGAGACTGGGATGGGCCTGCGGGGCCTGCCGGGCCGGCCGGGCCTGCCGGACCTGCCGGACCTGCCGGACCTGCCGGACCTGATGCGCCGGGAGAGCCATTCGCACCCGGCGAACCGTTGCCGCCAGGAAGCCCGTTGGCACCGGGCGAACCGTTCGCACCGGGAAGCCCGTTGGCACCGGGCGAACCATTCGCACCCGGCGAACCGTTGCCGCCAGGAAGCCCGTTGGCACCGGGCGAACCGTTCGCACCGGGAAGCCCGTTGGCACCGGGCGAACCATTCGCACCCGGCGAACCGTTGCCGCCAGGATGCCCGTTGGCACCGGGCGAACCGTTCGCACCGGGAAGCCCGTTGGCACCGGGCGAACCATT
>NZ_JBHXKE010000303.1:0-9650 GCF_042722765.1 Kitasatospora sp. NPDC058406 | reverse complement strand
GGGCCCGTGGGGTGACTCCCGTACTCCTGTGCTCCCGTAGTCCCGCGCTCCTGCGCTCCTGCCGCACCCCTGCCCGCGTGCGTCAGGCGTGCTCGGGCGCCGGCAGCTTCTCCCGTTCCGACCGCACCGCCGGCTCGCCGCGCCGGACCGCACCCGGCGCCCGGCGGGACGGGTGGTCGGCCCGGCCGGCCGAGGTCAGCTGCCACGGCACGCTGATCACCATCACCCCCGGGGTGAAGAGCAGCCTGCTCTTCAGCCAGAGCGCCGACTGGTTGTGCAGCAGGTGCTCCCACCAGTGCCCGACCACGTACTCGGGGATGAACACCGCCACCGCCTCGCGCGGGCCGGTCCGGCGGTACTCCCGCACGTACTGGACGACCGGCCGGGTGATCTCCCGGTACGGCGAGTCCAGCACCTTCAGCGGCACCGCCACGGCCAGCTCCCGCCACTGCCGCTCCAGTTCGCCGGTGGCGTCCGGCTCCACGGCGACGGTGAGCGCCTCCAGCGAGTCCGGCCGGAACGCCTCGGCGTAGCCGAGCGCCCGCAGGGTCGGCTTGTGCACCTTGGACACCAGCACGATGCCGTGCACCTTGGAGGGCCGCACCGACTCGGCGTCCGGGTCGTCCACCGCCAGCTCCTCCGCGACGCTGTCGTAGTGCCGCCGGATGCCGCGCATCATCACCCAGAGCACCGCCGCCGCGACCACGGCCAGCCAGGCGCCCTGGGTGAACTTGGTCAGCAGCACGACGACCAGCACCAGCGCGGTGGTGACCGCACCGAAGGAGTTGATCACCCGGGACCGCAGGGCGCCGCCCCGGACCGCCGGGTCGGTCCCGGTCTCCAGGGTGCGGTTCCAGTGCCGCACCATGCCGATCTGCGACAGCGTGAAGGAGGTGAAGACCCCCAGGATGTAGAGGTGGATCAGGCTGGTGACGTCCGCGTCGTACAGCCAGAGCAGCCCGCCGGCCACCACCGCGAGCGCGATGATGCCGTTGGAGAAGGCCAGCCGGTCACCGCGGGTGTGCATCTGCCGGGGCAGGTAGCGGTGCTCGGCCAGGATCGAGGCGAGCAGGGGGAAGCCGTTGAACGCGGTGTTGGCCGCCAGGATCAGCACCAGCGCGGTGACCGCCTGGATCGCGTAGAAGAGGACGCTCCCGTCGCCGCCGAAGACCGCCGCCGCCAGCTGGGCGATCACGGTCTGCTGGGGCGCGGTCGTGCAGTCGCCGGGGAACCCGGTGAGGTGGCAGGCGTCGTCGGCGATGTGGACGTCGGACACCAGCGCCAGCGCCGTGATGCCGACGAACATGACCACGGCCGTGGTGCCCATCACGGCCATCGTGGCGGCGGCGTTCCTCGACTTCGGTGCCCGGAACGCCGGCACGCCGTTGGAGATCGCCTCGACCCCGGTCAGCGCCGTGCAGCCGGAGGCGAACGCCCGCAGTCCCAGCAGCAGCAGTCCCAGTCCGGCCAGGGTGTCCTTGCCGTCCTCCGGCACGATCCCGTACGAGGCGCTGGCCGCCACCGGTGCGTCGCCGAGCACGGCCCGGACCAGCCCGGTGACCACCATCAGCAGGATGCCGCCGATGAACAGGTACGTCGGCGCGGCGAAGGCCTTGCCCGACTCCCGCACTCCGCGCAGGTTCCCCGCCATCAGCAGCACGACGAAGCCGACCGCCAGCTCGACCCGGTGGTCGGCGAGCGAGGGCAGCGCCGAGATGATGTTGTCCACGCCGGAGGCCACCGACACGGCGACCGTCATCACGTAGTCGACCAGCAGCGAGGCGGCCACCACCAGGCCCGAGTTGGCGCCCAGGTTCCGGGAGACCACCTCGTACGAGCCGCCGCCGCTCGGGTAGGCGTGCACGACCTGGCGGTACGACATCACCACGACCGCCATCAGGGCGACCACACCGGCCGCGACCCACGGGGTCAGCGAGAGGAAGGCGGCGCCACCGACGGTGAGCACCAGCAGGATCTCCTGGGTCGCGTAGGCGACCGAGGAGAGCGGGTCGGAAGCGAAGATCGGCAGCGCCAGCCGCTTGGGAAGCAGCGTCTCGCCCAGCTCCTCGCTGCGCATGGCTCTGCCGATCACTAGGCGCTTGAGCGCCTGGGGCACGTTGAACACATGGGCGAGCGTAAGCGCGTCCGGCCGGCGCGGAACGGGCCTCCGAGGAGTGTCCGGAACGCCCGGCATCTCCGATCGGCGGGGACGTTCCCGCAGGTCGGGGCCGCTGCGGGCGCGGCACGCCAGGTGGCGCGGGGGCGTTCGGAGGGCATGCGGGGAGCACGGAGGGGGGCCGTTAAGACATCGTCAAGATATGACGATCGGCTCGGACAAATACCCACCATCTCCGCAATTCACCGCCACACGGCGGGCCCTCACATCCGCATCCGGAGCCGGCAGACCACCGCGTCGGTGTGCCGGCGCAGCGCCCGGTCGATGACCGCGCCGCGCCGGTTCTGCAGGGCGCGCTGCCAGGGACGGGCCGGTTCGACCTCGGGGATCAGGACGGTCAGCCGGTCGTAGACGCGTTCGGCGGCCAGGCGGTTCACGAACTCGGCGATCGGCGGGCCGAGGCGGCGGTGGCCGTCCGGGATGTCCACCAGCGGTACGCCGGGCTGCCACAGTTCCCAGTCCCGGCGCAGGGCTTCGGCCTCGGCCGGGTCGTGGACGACGGTGACGGCGAGGACCTCGTCGCCGAGTGAGAGTGCGGCGGAGAGGCCGTCGCGGGTGAGGCGGGTGATGGCGGTGACGGGCACGAGGACGAGGCTGCGCTGCGGGGTGAGCGGGCCGGGGATCCGGCCGAGTTCCAGTCGCTCGCCGATCCGTGCGTAGCTGCGGTGGACCGCCTCGAAGAGCAGGACGAGCAGCGGCAGGGCCAGGCAGATGCCCCAGGCGCCCTCGGTGAACTTGGTGCCGGTGACGACCAGCGCCGCCACGGCGGTGAGCAGGGCGCCGAAGCCGTTCAGCGCGGCCTTCGCCCGCCAGCGGGCCGGCCGCTCCAGCACCCAGTGGCGGACCATGCCGACCTGGCAGATCGTGAAGCCGACGAACACGCCGATCGCGAAGAGCGGCACCAGGCTGTTGACGTCGCCGCCCGAACCGACCAGCAGCACCGCGGAGACGGCCGCGAGGAACAGCACGCCGTGCCGGTGCACCTGGCGGTCGGCGCGCAGGGCGAAGACGTGCGGCAGGTGGTTGTCGCGGGCCAGCAGGTGGAGCAGGACCGGCAGCCCGCCGAAGGAGGTGTTGGCGGCCAGGCCGAGCAGGACCACCGTGGCGAACTGGACCAGGTAGAAGCCGGCACCGTGGCCGAGCGAGGCGTCGGCGAGCTGGGCGAGGACGGTGACGCCCTCCACCGGCTGGAGGTGGAAGCGGCCGATCAGCACGGCCAGTCCGATCAGCATCACGCCGAGCAGCGCACCCAGTGCGACCTCGGTGTGCTGGGCCCGCTTCACGCCGGGCGTGCGGAAGGACGGCACGGCGTTCGCCACCGCCTCCACGCCGGTCAACGCCGAACAGCCGGCCGCGAAGGCCTTGAGCAGCAGCAGCGCCCCGACGGCGGTCGCGTTGCCGGCCAGCACCGAGGCGTGCCCCTCGGCCGCCGCCGTGCTCACCGGGGCGTCACGGAACAGGCCCACCACGACGATCGTCAGGATCGAGAGCACGAACACGGCGGTCGGCGCCATGAACCAGCGGGCCGACTCGGCGATCCCGCGCAGGTTCACCGCCGTCACCAGCGCCAGCACGCCCAGGCAGAGCCAGACCCGGTCCCCGTACAGGCCCGGTACGGCGGAGGTCAGCGCCGCCACGCCCGCCGTCACCGACACCGCCACGTTCAGCACGTAGTCGATCACCAGCGAGGCCGCGGCGGTCAGCGCCGTCCGCCGCCCCAGGTGCGCCTTGGCCACGGCGTACGAACCGCCGCCGTCCGGGAACGCCGCGATCACCTGCCGGTACGAAGCCACCAGCACCGCCAGCAGCACCGCGATCGCCGCCGTCACCGGAAGCGTGAACCCCAGCCCGTACGCCCCCGCCGCGGCCAGCACCAGCACGATCGACTCGGGCCCGTACGCCACGGAGGCCATCGCGTCCAACGACAGAGCGGCCAGGCCGCCGAGGGCGGTGAGCCGGTGACGGTCGGCGTCCGCGCCGGCGGCATCCGTTCCTGGCGGTCCGGACCGTCCGGACCGTCCGGACGGCTCGGGCACGACGGCGACGGCCGGAGTGACGGGGCTGGACATCGGGCGGGACCTCCGCAGTCGATCGGATGATCCGATCCTGCGGGCCGCGCCCCCGTACGCCGCCGCCCCCTACGCGTTCCTGACGCTCCGGCGCGCAGCCTTGACACGCCTTTGACGCGGTGGGGACGAGAGGCGGGGTGGGCGGACCGCTGTCCCGGCGGGCGCCGGTTGGGAAGACGATCAGCTCTTACGGAGGACTCCCGGCGCGCTTCCGCACGACCGGGGCTTCTCAGCGGGGAGGCTGAACGGCCCGACCCCACCCCTGCCCCACCACTTTGCTGCCTGGTCGAGGTAATTGCAAGCCATTCGCAATAGTGGCACCGACGCCGACCACTACCCTCCGCACATGAAAAATCACTTCACGTCGCCATCTCGCGACGGGCTCCGCCCCCGCCGTCCTCTCCTCCTGATCGACCTCGACCACACCCTGGTCGAACGCGACGGCGGCGCCGACGCCTGGACACCCGGCTTCTGCGCCGCCCACGGCCTCCCCGCCGAAGCCGCCCCCACCGTCTTCGCACTCCTCCGCGCCGACCGGTCCCCGGCCGGCTTCGCCCGGATCGCCGACCACTACGGCCTGCCGCGCTCCGGCGCGACCCTCTGGGAGGAACACGTCGCCCAGGAGGCCGCCCGCACCCACCTGATCCCCGGCGTCCCCGAAGCCCTCGCCGCCCTCCGCGACGCGGGCTGGACCATCGCCGTCGTCACCAACGGCTCCACCGACATCCAGCGCGCCAAACTCGCCCGCACCGGGCTGCTGCCCGCCGTCGACGCCGTCTGCGTCTCCGAGGAGGCCGGCGCCCGCAAGCCCGCGCCCGCGGTCTTCCACCTCGCCGCCACCCGCCTCGGCCGCACCCTGACCGCCGCCGACTGGATGGTCGGCAACAACCCCGCCACCGACCTCCGGGGCGCCCACGCCACCGGCCTGCGCTCCGTCTGGATCACCCCCACCCCACCCCCACCACTCCCCCCGGCCCACCCCGCCCCCACCCACACCGCCCCCGACACCCCCGCAGCCGCCACCCTGCTCCTGACGCTCCGGCCGGCCCCTTCCCCCGGGCCCTCCTGATCGCCGAAAACGAAGAACGGCCCGTGATCAGCGTTTCCGCTGATCACGGGCCGTTCTCAATCCTGTGGCTGGTGCAGGGTTCGAACCTGCGTAGCTTGCGCGGCAGATCTACAGACCGCCGACCGGGCACGTTCTGACCTGCAGACTCTTGATCACAGGTCAGACCTGGTCCGCCACTGGTCCGGATCATGGTCTCGACGGCCCCCTGTCGACCCACCTCAGCGACCACCTGAAGGGCCGGGTCCGGGCAGCATCTCCGCTGCCCGGACCCAGCCCTTCTGTGTTCCTGATCACACTCCGCCAGCCGGGTTGCCGAGGTCGAGGTCGAGGTCGAGGTCGAGGTCGAGGTCGAGGTCGAGGTCGAGGTCGAGCCTGCGAGTGGTAGGCGTTGAGCAACTCGACCAGGGCGGGACCATTGGGCACCCCGGTGTGCTCACGGGCAGCGATCTCCGACTCCCACAACGCGGCGTTGACCACCTTCGCCGCCTCCACCGCAGCCAGACTCGCGAGCAGGACGAGCGTCTCAAGGAGCGCCGACCGCTTGATCTCCGCCTGGTCCATCGCAGCCAGGAACTCCGCCCGCGCCGTCGACCCCGCCTCGGCATCGACGGCCCGCTTGGCCAGCGCCGCGATCTCCTTCACGCAGGTCGCGTACTGCACGTAGGTGTCGAGCTTCCACTCATCCCACCGCGTGGCCATCAGTCGTCGATGCTCCACCCGCTCCGCCCATGGGCATGGCGATCTGAGTAATCACCACCCAGAACCTACTGACGCCACCCGTCGCGCAAAAGACCGAGGCCACACAGGAAACTGGCTACACCCTCTATATACAACTTGCATTCCGGAGGTTGTTTATGGGAGGTCGTTGATTCCATGGCAACTGGCAGTCAGGAACTTGAAACCGGCGCGAGAATCAATACCACATCGAACCTTTCGAAGGATTTTCTGAGGTTTCTCCTTTGATCTTGCGCCCACGAGAAACGGGATCGTTTGCGTCTTGGGGCGGATCGTCGATGCGGCCATCGAAATGGCGGATCGGGCGATGCCGCACCCCTCGCGCGGATTCGTCCGACGCCCTGTCATGCATCTACTCTGGGTGAGCACGAAACCCCTTCCCTGGCGCGCGCGTGAGCGTCCGTCAGCAGACTCGACCGCAAGGTGTGGTCGGAGTCACGGCGCCCGCTCGGGCGGACGTCGCGACCCTGACCGCAAGGCGCGGTCAGGGGACAGTGGGAAGGGGTGGAGCATGACCGCGCTCGATCAGCAACAGCCGGCCGACGAGGTCCCGGATGCGGAGCCGAAGAACGCGGGAAGGCTCCGCAGGGATGGGGTGCGTCAACTGCTCGCCGTCTGGCGTGCAGTGAAGACGGCGTACGACATCTGGCAGCTGCTCCAGGATCTCCTGAGCTAGCTGCTTAGCACGATGGCCCAGCCGCGTCAACGGCCAGGCCATCGCTAGTGCGACCGTGGAGTCACACCGTAGGTACAGAGGGTCCGTCTCGGGACTTCTGGTGTTCCCGCACCAGGCGAGGCGGGCCCTCCTTCATGCATCAGAATTAGCGCCTAGGCGCTAACAGCCCTTTCAACGGTACCAGGGTTTGGATGCCTTATTCATGGTACCCATCTACCTGTCAGTGCGGGTGGCTCCCGGAAGGCATCCTTCGCTCCGACAAGCTTGATGATCAGCCAGAATGCCGTAAGCGAACCGATGGCTGATCGTTGTCCACCCAGCTCTCGAAAGCTTCGTGGAACGCGTCGCCGACTCCCAAATGTGGTACCCGGTCAGGCGAGGGCAGCAGCGATGAGCCCCATCGAGTCCGCGATCACCGCGGCGCCGGCGGCGGTCAGCTTGGCATCCTTCCCCGGCTTGTTGGCGTACCCGATCGTCGGAACTCCAGCGGCCTCACCGGCCTCGACGTCGCGGGCCGCGTCACCGATGAAAATGCAGTAGTCCGGCCTGGTGCCCGCAGCCTGCATCGCTTCGAGCAGGAGCCGCGGGTTCGGCTTCATGGACGAGGGATCGCCAGGGGCGCGCCCGAAGACGCCGGCCCCGTAGTCGCTGAGGCCGTGCTCGGAGAGGTACGTCTCGATGGCCGCGCCCGAGTTGTTGCTGACGATCGAGACCAGCCGACCGGAGCGGACAGCAGCTCGCAGAACCGATTCTCCGCCCGGGGTCGGGCGGGCGACCCGGACCGCTTCGGTCTCCAGCGCGACCAGGGCGGCGTCCATACTCTCTGTGAGATCGGGTCGGGCGTCCGAGATCAGCCGGAGCAGGGCGAGCGGGTCAGTCTCCTCCTCCGCCCCAGCCGGAACCTCCTCGCCAGCGGCAGACAGGTCCTCGCGGAGGCGACGCGCGACCTCCGGGACAGGGAGGCCAGCGAAGACCGAGCACACCGGGCCGTCGAAGTCGAGCAGCACGTTTTTCACCGGCCGCAGCACGTCGGCGAGTTGCTGAGGGGTGGCGGTCATGACTGCCGCTCGTACGCGATCGTGCTCCACACGCTGTCGAACCACATCTGGGCCTGCTGGACGTACTGCGATCCGAGCGAGGCGTCATCCGGGCCTGCGGCGCGGTGGAACAGGGTGGTGTCCTTTCCGGTCACGTCGTAGAAGGTGTGGTCAGTGTCGTCGATCGCCACGGTGCGCTCGCGGAGCGGGTAGAAGCCGAAGAACGCCTCCTGCCGGTTCAGGATGTACAGCTTGAACAGGCTGGACGCCCGGTGGACCTTGACCTGAACGCTGGCCTTCTGGACCAGGCCCAGCTCGGCCAGCATCTCCACCGAGTGCGCGATCCCGCTGGCGTTCGCCAGGGCGATGTTGCGTGCATGCTGCCGGAGGGCGGCTTCGTCCTGGAGCCCGCCAACGAGCACCGGGACGGCCATGGGCGCCGTGGTGTCCGGCAGCAGCAGGCGGACCGTGATGGACTCCGGGGCCAGCCGGCCGGAGCGGACCTTGTCGAGCGGCTCCTGCAGCGCGTTGTGCAGCGTCTCGCTGGAGAACCCCGCAAAGTCGAGGGTCACCTGCTGCTGCTCGAAGGCGGCTTCGAGGTGAGGCCGTAGCCCGACCGGCCGGGACGTCCGCTCCCGCACGAAGGAGCCGCTCCCCTGCCGGGTGACGATCAGTCCCTCGGTGCGGAGCAGGTCGAGTGCTTTGTCCACTGTGCCGCGCGCCACGCCGAAGTGCTTCGCCAGCTCGGGGCCTGAGGGGAGCTTGTCGCCGGTCTCGAAGCCCGGCTTCTTGGTGAGGATCGAGGCCCGCAGAGAGCTGCCGACCTGCTGATACGGGGGGCGCGAGTCGTCCAGGTCCAAGGCCATGGGCCAATGCTAGGACAGGTGCCCAACAGGCATGAGAAACCCAACTCTTTTGACCTGCCTAAGCGGGTTCTCTATGTTGCGAGTGCCGCATCGAGTGAGACAGGGGTGACACAGAGGGGCCTTCTTTGGGCTGCTCTGACCTGCACGAATGCGCCTGTGGATGGCCGGCCTTCCGCCGTGCCCAGGGCGAAGGGGCCAGGACAGATCGGGCCGAGGCATCCCGGCGCCTTGTCAGATCGGAGACCTAGATCAAAAAGGCCGCGCCCGCCTGTAAGGGCGCAGACCTGCTGGCCGTCCCGGGTGATTGGGGCGGCCAGTGCTGTTGATCAACGTTGGCCGGGCCTGCGAGAACGGGGCCGCCGCGCCTTACTTGGCCGGAGCGTGGCGACCCCTCACGGGCCCACACCCAGAGAAGAGGTTGGCCCATGATGCTGATCATCGCGGGCCAGACGGCCGCGAACCACGACGAGTTCGCTGAGCTGGCGCTCGGCGTGGACGAGCAGTGTTTGCCGGGGTCACTGGCGAGAGCGAGATCGAGCGCGCGGCCCGGATGACCAGCTGTTCCGGACGTTCCGCGACGGCATGGTGCAGGAGAGCGGCTACGGAGTCGTCTGGGCTGCGGCCCGGGCCGAGGTGCTGAGTCCGGAGGAGCAGGCCACCCCGCTCGCGAAGCGGCCGTACGACGGCCGGCACGCCGGGATCTCGCTGTGGCTGGCCTCCGGGGTGGTGCCCGCCGAGTGCGCGCGGCGAGCTGGGCACAGCATCGCCGTCCTTCTCCGGGTCTACGCGAAGTGCATCCACGGTGACGAAGACCACGCCAACCGGCTGATCACCGAACGCCTCCAGCGTCGGCCCGGCTGACCCTGGTCCGCGCCTGGTCCGGAAGCACTGGTCAACGCCGGGATCCGGGCGGAACCAGGTGAGACAAACCGCCCAAAACAACCAGACATCAATATCACTGTTCGACCATGACAGAAGGGCCCGGGGACTGGGTTTGCGCCGGTGACGGGGCCGGAGATATA